>NZ_JBHVDX010000270.1:0-11960 GCF_042802555.1 Streptomyces sp. NPDC057474
GTTTGACACCGCCGGGCCCCATCCCTATGCCTCTTGTGCCTTTTACTTTGTGCCTTTGACTACAGCGCGCTGAAGCCCACCTTGCGGACCGCCGACTCGCCGATGTCGACGTAAGCGAGACGGTCGGCCGGGATCAGGACCTTGCGGCCGTGCTCGTCCGTGAGGCTCAGCAGCGCCGACTTGCCGGTGAGCGCCTCGGCAACGGCACGCTCGACCTCCTCGGCACTCTGACCGCTCTCCAGAACGATCTCGCGGGGCGCGTGCTGCACGCCGATCTTGACCTCCACGGCTATGTCCCTCCGACGGTCAGTGAAATGCGCGGGCTTCCGCGCCGTACGCAGCACACATTAGCCCGGTGAGGGGATGTACACGCTCCGCATGAGAACGCCAGGAGCGAACAGAACATGGGAACAAAACCCCGGACCAGGGCCGTATCGCGGCGGCCGGCCCGGGGTCGCACGGTCGGTGTCGTCGATCAGCGCCGTCGATCAGTGCTGGTCGATGCCGTGCAGGGGGAAGCCCGCGATACCGCGCCAGGCCAGCGAGGCCAGCAGCTGGACCGCCTGCTCGCGCGGGACGCTGCGGTCGCTGTGCAGCCAGGAGCGCGCCACCACCTGGGAGAGACCGCCCAGGCCCGAGGCGAGGAGCATCGACTCCGCGCGCGAGAGGCCGGTGTCCTCGGCGATGACGTCGCAGATGGCCTCGGCGCACTCGTTGGTGACCTTGTCCACGCGCTCGCGCACGGCGGGCTCGTTCGTCAGGTCCGACTCGAAGACCAGCCGGAAGGCGCCGCCCTCGTCCTCGACGTACGCGAAGTAGGCGTCCATCGTGGCCCGGACGCGCTGCTTGTTGTCGGTCGTCGACGCGAGCGCGCTGCGTACGGCCTGGATGAGGGACTCGCAGTGCTGGTCCAGCAGGGCCAGGTAGAGGTCGAGCTTGCCGGGGAAGTGCTGGTAGAGCACCGGCTTGCTGACTCCGGCGCGCTCGGCGATGTCGTCCATCGCGGCCGAGTGGTAGCCCTGGGCCACGAAGACTTCCTGGGCGGCGCCCAGCAACTGGTTCCGTCGGGCTCGGCGCGGCAGGCGTGTGCCCCGCGGGCGCGCCGCCTCTGTCTGCTCGATGGCTGTCACGCCGCCTCCCAAGATCGTCCACATGCGGTGTGCGCCGCGCCGCCATCGTACTTTTCGGTAACCCTGGTGTGCGCGGTGCGAGCGCAGAATTTCACGGACCGGACGGCGGGGAAAGTGCCTCGGACCATGCCAAAAAGGGGCATGGCGGGCAGAAGGAAGCCCTTTCTCGTCACCGATCGTCGCCTTTCACGTCACCAGTCGTCGTCCCTGGTGAGGGTCGGGTTACCGACAGTCTCACGGAGTCGCGTCGGTGAGGGTCGGGTTACCGGTACTCACGTCGGCGAGGGCCGGGATACCCGTAGGCGTCCTCGTCGAGCGGTTACCGGTAGTCGTCCTCGTCGAGGGAGACCACGCGGGCCTGTTCCGCCAGGTCGGCCTCGTTGGCGGTGCTCGGGTCGGCGTCGGTCAACGGGTCGTCCCGGTTCTGGGCGACCTCCGTGTGCTGCTCGGCGGCATCGGCCTCGGGGGTTTCGACGTCGTCGAACGCCACGGAGTCCTCCTCGGCGAAGGTGTCGGGATCGGTCGGGTCGACAGCCATCGTGGGTTCCCCTTCCTGGTGCTGCCCTGGCGCCGCCGGAACGTCCCCGGAGGTGGCGGGGGCCACGTACGGGTGCCCTCTTCGCGAGCCCGGATGCCCTGTTTACGAGCCTAGGAGTCGGGCGATCGTGGCGCTATGCGGTCCGGCGCGGTCCGGCGGCGAGTGGTCCTCACCCCGTACCCCATGACAAGTGGCCGATTTGTGGCGTGATCTGTGACGGCGAACACATGAGCCACCGCGTGATCGTCTCGTAACATTGCCCGCATGTCTTCGACCGAGCTGCCGTCCCTGCTGACCGCCACCGCGTCGCCGAAGGCGAGTGCCGTGCGCGTGGCGCCCGGGGAGCGGCTGCGGTCGGTCCGGCTGCCGGGGATCACGCTGTCGGTGCGGTCGAGACCGCCGGCGCGCGAAGGGCTGCCGCCCGCCCTGTACGTGCACGGCCTGGGCGGTTCCTCGCAGAACTGGTCCGCGCTGATGCCGCTGCTCGACGAGCTCGTGGACGGCGAGGCGCTCGATCTGCCCGGCTTCGGCGACTCGCCGCCGCCGGACGACGGCAACTACTCCGTCACGGGACACGCGCGCGCGGTCATCCGTCACCTCGACGCCGCCGGGCGCGGCCCCGTCCACCTCTTCGGCAACTCCCTCGGCGGCGCGATCACGACCCGCGTCGCCGCCGTGCGCCCCGATCTCGTCCGCACCCTGACCCTCGTGTCGCCCGCCCTGCCGGAGCTCCGCGTGCAGCGGACCGCCGTGCCGACCGGGATGCTCGCCCTGCCGGGCATGCCGGCGCTCTTCACCCGTTTCACCAAGGGCTGGAGCGCCGAGCAGCGCGTACGGGGCGTCATGGCGCTCTGTTACGGCGACCCCGGCCGCGTGACGGACGAGGGCTTCCGCAACGCCGTGGAGGAAATGGAACGGCGCCTCCAACTGCCCTACATGTGGGACGCGTTGACGCGTTCCGCCCGCGGGCTCGTGGACGCGTACACCCTGGGCGGGCAGCACTCGCTCTGGCGTCAGGCCGAGCGTGTCCTCGCCCCGACCCTTCTCGTCTACGGCCGCCGCGACCAACTCGTCGGCTACCGTATGGCCCAGCGTGCTGCCCGCTCCTTCCGCGACTCCCGCCTCGTCTCCCTGCCGGACGCGGGGCATGTGGCGATGATGGAGTACCCGGAGGCGGTCGCCGCCGCGTTCCGTGAACTGCTCGCGGATACGCGGCAGTCGGGTGTCGGGGCGGATCCGGCGTCGATGGGTTCGGGGCCGGGGGACTGGGATCTGGATGCGGATTCGCCTTCGGCTTGGGTGAGTTCGCCTGGTGCTGGTGCTGGTGCTGGTGCTGGTGCTGGTGCTGCGGCTGTTGCTTCGGCTTCGGTCGGCGCTTCGGTCGATGCTTCGAGGGAGGGTGGTCCGGTGGCCGGAGGCGGCTCGGCTGCCGCCGACGGTGACGAATCGGCCACCGAAGGGCCTCCATCGCGCTCTCCCGGCGTGGGGAGCTGAGGCGCGGCGTGGGACGGCACAGCCGCAAGGGGCGGGCGCCGAAAGGCGACACAACCGATATAAGGGCAGCCCGGACGGCGATGGCCGCCGGGACGGGCGACCTCGGACCCGCGGCGCCGCGAGCACCGGAGGCCCAGGGAGTCCCGGGCGCCGGCGGACCGGCTTCTCGGGGCGCCAGGAGCGCCTCTGCGCCGGCGGCGCAGGCTGGGGCGCCGCAGGGCGGAACCCCGTCGCCCCGCAGGTACGACGGGACTCCGGGCCAGGGGATGCCTCCGGGCCGGGGGATGCCGAGGTTCACCGGAGATGTGCCTGGGCAGCAGGGTCCACGTTTCCCCGACGGCACCCCCGCACAAGGTCTCCCGCGTCTGCCCGATGGCACCCCGGCGCACGCCTTTCCCCGTTTCGCCGACGGCACTCCGGCGCACGGCTTTCCCCGCCTTCCTGACGGCATCCCGGCGCACGGGATGCCGCGTCTCCCCGACGGCACGCCCGCCCACGGCTTCCCCCGGCTCCCGGACGGCACCCCGGCCCGCGGCTATCCGCCGAGTCCGGGTGGGCACCCCGAGCAGCGTGAAGCGGGCGGGGGCTGGGGGCGCTTGGGTGGTGGGCGCCGGACGGGTGCCGGACCCGGCGTGGCGCAAGGGGCTCCTGCGGGGGCCCCGTATGGTGTGCCGGACGAGGCGGCACCCCCCGGCGCCCCGTACGGCGGACCTCCGGAGCGTTCCGGCCGCCGCATCCCCATTCCCCGGCAGCGGCAGGAGACCATGCCCCCCGGTGGCCCCCGCCAGACCTATCTGGACGCCTTCGACGAGGTCGACGACGTCTTCGAGCCCGGTCAGACACACCGTGCCGCGCCGGATGCGGATGCCGACGGCCGGGTCGAGGTGGCTCTCGAAGAGAAGCCGCTGCAAGAGGAGCCGCTGCCGCAGGAGGGGTTGCACGAGCAGCCTCCGCGCGATGGGCCCGAGGTCGCTGAGACGTCGAAGGGTAAGGGGCGGGCGGCGTTCGCCGGGATCGCGGCCGCCGCGGTCACGACCGTGTTGGCGGTCGTCGCGGGCGGGCAGATGGTCGGCGGACAGGATGGCACCGCCACGCAGTCGCAGGCCGCCGACGCCGGTGAGCGTGATGTGCGCGACGCCTCGCGCAGCGACAACCGGCCCACACCGCCCGGTTCGCCGAGCCCGAGCGCGACCCCGCTGTCGTACGACCAGAAGATGGGCAAGAAGTACGCGCTCGCCGCGGATCTGGAGGGTGGCGGGAAGTTCGAGGGGGTCAAGGGCTTCGACAAGGCGCCGGGGGCGGGACAGAAGTACCGCTACCGTGTCGATGTCGAGAAGGGACTCGGGCTGGACGCCGAGCTGTTCGCCGAGGCCGTGCAGAAGACGCTGAACGACGACCGGAGTTGGGCCCACAGCGGCGGCCGTACGTTCGAGCGGATCTCCTCGGGGACCCCCGACTTCGTGATCACGCTGGCCAGCCCGGGAACCACCGCGACCTGGTGCGCCAAGTCGGGGCTCGACACGACCGTGGACAACGTGTCCTGTGATTCGGCCGCCACCGAGCGCGTGATGATCAACGCGTACCGCTGGGCCCAGGGCTCGGAGACGTACGGCGATCAGATCCTTGCGTACCGGCAGATGCTGATCAACCACGAGATCGGCCACCGCCTCGGCTACAGCCATGTGACCTGCGACAAGGACGGCGAACTCGCGCCCGTCATGCAGCAGCAGAGCAAGTTCCTGACGCACGACGGGATCACGTGCAAGGCCAATCCCTGGCCGTACCCCGGGAGTTGACCGTAGCCCGCACGGTGATCTTGCGGAGCGTGATCGAGTGAACCCCTAGCGCGACAAAACGCGTCCCGCTAGGGAAAGTTACGACCGTTCACCCCTTTTGGTGGTGCGATGGACAACCGTCCGTCGCACCACCGCCTTGTCCGCATACGTTCGTCCCGCTGCGAGCCGCCGTGAACGGCGGCTCCTCAAACGGGAGATCGGGGGTGCGCGCGTGCGCATCGGACTGCTTACGGAGGGTGGCTATCCGTATGTGAGCGGTGACGCCAGGCTCTGGTGCGACCGACTCGTACGTGGGCTGGAGCGACACGAGTTCGACCTCTACGCGCTCAGCCGGAGCGAGCGGCAGGACGACGAGGGTTGGATCCCGCTGCCGCCACAGGTCAGCCGGGTCCGTACGGCCCCGCTGTGGACGGCCGAGGACGACGGGGTCGTCCACGGACGCCGGGCGCGCAGGCGCTTCGCGGAGGCGTACGGCGAGCTGGCGGCGGCGGTGTGCTCGGGGGGAGCGGGCGGGGCGGCCGGTATGGCCGGTGTGACCGGGTTGCTCGGTGGGGCGGAGACTTCCGGGGTCGGCGGAGTCCGTGAGGTCTGCAGGGCCGATGGGGTTGGCGGGGTTGGCGGGGCCGACGGGGTTGGTGAGGTCGGTGAGGTCGGGAAAGCCTCCGAGGGGGTTTCCGATGCAGAGGCGGACCGTTTCGGCTACGCGTTGTACGGGCTTGCCGAACTGGCCCGTGACGAGGGCGGACTGGTCGGCGCCCTGCGCTCAGAGGTCGCCGTGCGCACACTGGAGCGCGCTTGTCGTGCGCCTGGCGCACTGCGAGGGGCGCGCGAGGCTCGCGTACCGGATCTGCTGACGGTCGCCTCACATCTCGAACGAGCCCTGCGCCCCCTCTCGCTCGACTGGTACCAGGACGACGGGCTCGGCTCGGTCGACCTGTGCCACGCGGCGGCGGGCGGCTCGGCCGCGTTGCCCGGGCTGCTGGCCCGTCACTTCCACGGGGTGCCGCTGCTGGTCACCGAGTACGGCGTGCCGCTGCGGGCGCACTACCTCGGGGCCTCCGGAAAGGCGCCGGTGCGCGCGTTGCTCGCGGCCTTCCATCGGCGGCTGACCGCCGAGGTCTATCGACAGGCCGCCTGCCTCACCCCCGGCAACACCCACGCCCGGCGCTGGCAGGAGCGCTGCGGAGCCGACCGCGCCAGGATCCGGACGGTCTACCCGGGCATGGACGCCGCCCGCTTCGCGGAGGTGGGCGAGTCGCCGGAGCGCGCGGATCCGCACACGCTGGTGTGGGTCGGCCGCATCGAGCCCGCCAAGGATCTGATCTCGCTGCTGCACGCCTTCGCCGAGATCCGCCGGGCGGAGCCCAAGGCGCGGCTCAGGCTCGTCGGAGCGGCAGCGGGGGCCGAGGCGGCTGCCTATCTGGGCCATTGCAAGGCTCTGGCCGCGCAGCTCTTCCCCGACGAGGCGGACGGCATCCACGCGGTCGGCGACAACCCCGTCTCCTTCGAGGAACTCGGCGACCCGGCCGTCCCCGACCTGGCCGAAGCCTACGCGGCGGGTGCGGTGGTCGTGCTGTCCAGCGTCGTCGAGGGCTTTCCGATCAGCCTGGTCGAGGCCATGTTCTGCGCCCGGCCGACGGTCTCCACCGACGTGGGCGCGGTCGTGGAGGTCATCGGCGGCACCGGGCTCGTCGTCCCGCCACGCAATCCGCGGGCGCTCGCCGAAGCGTGCGTGGCGCTCCTGCGAGAACCCGAGCGCCGCGCGCGCCTGGGCGCGGCCGCCCGCGCACGTGCCCTCGAACTCTTCACGGTCGAGCAGAACGTCGCGGCATTTCGTGGCATCTACCTCGAGGTCGTCTCCCACACCCCGGTACGCAAGGTCGTCCTGGACGGCACCGGCGAACCCCTGCCCTTCGGAGCACCCGCCGAGGCCCACGTGCCCGGCCGCTGGACCGAGTCCCGGCGGGTGGCGGGCGGCCTTGGGGGCGCCGGGGTCACGGGAATCGCCGGTGTGGCAGGGGTTGCAGGGGTTGCGGGGGTCGCCGGTATCGCGGGTCTCGGCGGGGTTGCCGCCGGCAGGCCGCGCTGGGCCCAAGGCACGCCTGTGCGTACGACGACGCCCGCACGGGCCACGGCACCGGTGCCGGTGACGACGCCGGCATTGGGTTCAGCACCGGGTTCGGCAGGGGGTCCTCCAGCTGGCTGGGCGCCGGGTTATCCACCTGGCCCGGCACAGGGTCCTGCACCTGGCCAGGCTCCGGCGTCGGCAGCAGGCACGGCTTCGGCTCCGGTGTCGGCACCTGTCACGGCTTCGGCTTCGGCGTCGGATCCACTCCGGGCCACGGAGAGGTCTCCGGGCACGGCGGCCGGGGAGCCGGTGCCTGCCGAGGAGGGGGCGCGATGAGCGAGCTGCGGTTGGACGGGCTTGATGGGCTGGACGGGCTGGACGGGCTGGACGGGCTGGATGGGTTCGATGGGGTGGAGCGCTCGGACGTACGGGACCGCGCGGACGGACTGCGCCGCGCGGACGGGCCGGGTGGGTTGGTCGGGGCGAGCGCGTGGGGTCTGGGGGAGCCCTCGGGCGAACCGGGTCCGGGAGAGGTGTCGGGTGCGCCCGGTGCCAAGGGCTCGCCCGGTCCGAAGCCACCGCTGGGTGCCATGACTTCGCCCGACCTCCTGGCATCACAGGACCTCGTCGCCCCACCCGACCCCACGCCCCGGCCGGTGGACGACGGCCCCGCCGCAGCCTCGCCCAAGCCCGCCCCCCGACGAGGCGCCGTCGACCCCGTGAAGGCACTGATGCACCGGCACCGGGAACTCTGTGAGCGGGCGGTGGACCCCTTGGAGATCGCCGCCGGGCTGGAGGCGCACGGCGTGACCGACCGTACGGCTGCCCGCTTCCGGCACCGGGACGTGTTCTCGCTCGCCGAGGAGATGTACGCGCGCGTGTCGCGTGACGGGGAGGAATCCACTGAGCGCGAGCCGATGCCGAGTGCGCCCGGCGCACGCGGTGGATGGGCCGTGCTCGCCCTCCTGCCGGGCGCCCTGTGCGCGGCGGCCGTCGTCGGAGTACGGCTCACCGACGGCCAACCCCGCCTCGCGGCCGCCGCCCTCGGCGCCCTCGCGGTGGCGCTCGGCCTCCGCGTGGCCCTCGACCGCGGCCCCCTGCGCGCCCCCTCCGGCGCGGTGGGCCGTACCCGCGCCTGGACCTGCTGGCTGATCGCGTATGCCCTCCTCGGCGACGGCCTGCTCGCCGCCGGTCTGGAAGGCGGCCCCCACGGGCTCTGGGCCCTGGCGGTCGCGCCCGTACTCGCGCTCGCCCTGTCCTGTGCCCCCGCCGTCTGGTGCGCCCACCTCCTCTCCGTACGCGCCCGCCGCAAACTCGCCGCCAGCCGAGGCCTCGCGGAGTTCGCCGACTCCGTGAAGCCCCTGATCCTCGGCGTCTTCGTACTCCACCTCTGTGCCCTGACCGCCCTGCTCGCACTGTGCGGCGCGGTGCTGGACGAGCCCGCCGGGTACGTCGGCGCCGGTGCCCTCGGCGCGCTCCTCCTGCTCGCCCGTCTCCTCAGCGCGCACGGGTTCACCCACGCCCCGGCCGTCGCCCTCAGCACAGCCGCACTGGCCGAGGCGCTCGCGTTGGGCACGGTCTTCGCGGGCCGCCTGCCAGGCTGTTCCTTTCTGGCCGTCCCCGTCGAGACCGTCGCCGACGCGTGGGGGCCCGGGGCCGTCCCCGCCCTCGTGTGCGGCGCCGCCGCGCTCGTCCTGCTCGTCCACGCCACCCGCACGCTGACCCGGGCCTCGGCCCACGCCCTGCCCTCCGGGGCGACCTGACCCACCTCGGCCTTCGCACGCCGCACACCGCCGTGCGAAGGCCGAGCCCGACCGATGCGCGGGACTTCCGTCCCGGGCGTCCCCTCCCGCGGGGCCGACACCGCGGCCCACCTCATCACCCACGGCACCACCCCATAAGGAGAACGCCAGATGATCACCTCCCGAACCGGAGAACCCGCCCCGGGAGCCGCCCGATGAGGGTCCTGCTGATCGGAGCCAACGGATATCTCGGCCGCTTCGTCGCCGAACGACTGTTGGCCGACCCGGCCGTACAGCTCACCGCGCTCGGCCGCGGCGACGACGCCGACGTACGGTTCGACCTCGCCAGCGGCAGCCCCGGCGCGCTCACCCGCTTCCTGGACGCCGTCCACCCCGGAGTCGTCGTCAACTGCGCCGGAGCCACCCGCGGCGGCGCCCGCGAACTCACCCGGCACAACACAGTCGCCGTCGCCACCGTCTGCGAGGCCCTGCGCCGCAGCGGCTGCGGGGCACGCCTGGTGCAACTCGGCTGCGGCGCCGAGTACGGGCCCAGCCAGCCCGGCTCCTCCACCGCCGAGGACGCCGTGCCCCGCCCCGGCGGCCCGTACGGCGTGAGCAAGCTCGCCGCCACCGAACTCGTCCTCGGCTCCGGCCTGGACGCCGTGGTCCTCCGCGTCTTCTCGCCCGCCGGACCCGGCACGCCAGCCGGCTCCCCGCTCGGCCGCCTCGCCGAAGCCATGCGCCGCGCCATGCAGTCGGGCGACGGCGAACTCAAGCTCGGCGGCCTCGGCGTCCAGCGCGACTTCGTCGACGTGCGCGATGTCGCCCGTGCCGTCCACGCCGCCTCGCTCTCCGCAGCCCAGGGTGTGATCAACATCGGCTCGGGCCGCGCCGTGCGCCTCCGCGACGCCGCAGCCGTCCTCGCCCGCGTCGCCGGCTACGGCGGCGCCCTCCATGAACTCGACGCCCCACCCGGCCCCATCAGGCCGACCATCGGTCACCCCCGTCCCGAACCGGACCACGCCGCCCCCGTCTCCTACCCCTACCCGGACGGCTGCGGCAGCTGGCAGCAGGCCGATGTGCGTACCGCCCGCGACCGGCTCGGCTGGCGGCCCCGGATCAACCTCGAGGAGTCCCTCGCCGACATCTGGATGGAGGCGGCATGCCGTATCTGACCCCCGCCCCGTCCGGCATCGCGAGTACCGGCTTAAGCCTCGGCTTCGGCATCCCCGGCTATGCCCACCCCCTCGTCGCCCCACTGGAATGGGGCGAACTCGCTCGCCCCGGAACCCCTCTGCACTGGGTCGTCCTGAACGTCTCCGACGGCCCCGGGACCCGCCCCGACCCCCACTGCCTGGAAGCCGCTGGACGGCTGCGGAACGCGGGCGTGCGGGTTCTCGGCCACCTGGACGTGACCTACGGGGCGCGCGCCTTCGCCGAGATCGCCTCCGACGCACGCCGCTATCTCGACTGGTACCAGATCGACGGCTTCCTCCTGGACCGCTGCCCCACCGAGCGCAGCGCCCTTCCCGAGACCAGTCGCACGGTCACCACGCTCCGAGCGCTCCTCGGCGGCGGCCACATCGTCCTCGGCCACGGCACCCACCCGTATCCCGGATACGTCGAGCCCGCCGACCAGTTGGTGACCTTCTCCGGGCCCTGGAGCGACTACCGCTGGTCGCAGGTGGCCGAGTGGACCGCAGACCATCCGCCCGAGCGCTTCTGCCACTTCGTCCATGGTGTCCCGCGCGGCCACCTCGACGAGGCGCTGCGCATCGCCCGCTGGCAGGGCGCCGCCACGATCTACTTCACCGACCGCACGGACCACGGAGGTCGGATCGACCCCTGGGAGACGATGCCCGGCTACTGGGACGAAATCGTCTCGCTGGTTGGAACGGGTGTCTCGGAATGAAAAAGGGCGTGGCAGTGTTACGGGGAGAACAACTGTAGTGATTGACCGACCAACGGAGTCCCCGTGTCGCTGCCACCCCTGGTCGAGCCCGCTTCCGAGCTCACCGTAGACGAGGTCCGCAGGTACTCCCGCCACCTGATCATCCCCGATGTCGGGATGGACGGGCAGAAGCGGCTGAAGAACGCCAAGGTGCTCTGTGTGGGCGCCGGCGGCCTGGGCTCGCCGGCGCTGATGTACCTGGCCGCGGCGGGCGTCGGGACGCTCGGCATCGTGGAGTTCGACGAGGTCGACGAGTCGAACCTGCAGCGCCAGATCATTCACAGCCAGGCCGACATCGGCCGCTCCAAGGCCGAGTCCGCGCGCGACTCCGTCGTCGGCATCAACCCGTACGTGAATGTGATCCTCCACGAAGAGCGGCTCGAGGCCGAGAACGTGATGGACATCTTCAGTCAGTACGACCTGATCGTGGACGGCACGGACAACTTCGCGACCCGCTACCTGGTCAACGACGCGGCCGTGCTGCTGAACAAGCCCTACGTCTGGGGCTCGATCTACCGCTTCGACGGCCAGGCCTCGGTCTTCTGGTCCGAGCACGGCCCCTGCTACCGCTGCCTCTACCCGGAGCCCCCGCCGCCGGGCATGGTCCCCTCGTGCGCCGAGGGCGGCGTCCTCGGTGTGCTGTGCGCGTCCATCGGCTCCATCCAGGTCACCGAGGCCATCAAGGTCCTCACCGGCACGGGCGAGCCGCTGGTCGGCCGCCTGATGATCTACGACGCCCTGGAGATGCAGTACCGCCAGGTCAAGGTCCGCAAGGACCCCGACTGCGCGGTCTGCGGCGAGAACCCCACCGTCACCGAGCTCATCGACTACGAGGCCTTCTGCGGCGTCGTGTCCGAGGAGGCCCAGGAGGCGGCCGCCGGTTCGACGATCACTCCCAAGCAGCTCAAGGAGTGGATCGACGACGGCGAGAACATCGAGATCATCGACGTCCGCGAGATCAACGAGTACGAGATCGTCTCCATCCCGGGTGCCAAGCTGATCCCGAAGAACGAGTTCCTCATGGGCACAGCCCTGGAGTCCCTCCCGCAGGACAAGAAGATCGTCCTGCACTGCAAGACAGGTGTCCGCAGTGCGGAAGTCCTTGCGGTCCTGAAGTCGGCGGGCTTCGCCGACGCGGTCCACGTCGGCGGCGGCGTGATCGGCTGGGTCAACCAGATCGAGCCGAGCAAGCCGGTCTACTAGACACACGCCTTCCAGGTAGGGGCTCGGCACCACGGGTG
>NZ_JBHVDX010000271.1:0-11875 GCF_042802555.1 Streptomyces sp. NPDC057474
GACTCGGCTCCCGCCACGGACAGGCCGAGACTGCCGCCCAGCCGCAGCGCGCCCTGCGCCCGGAGCGCCGCCATCGTCTCGCCGAAGGTCACCACGTCGGGCGGGGTCCGGCGGTCCAGGCCCGGTGTCGTCACGGCCCCTCCCCCGCGACGACCCTGCGGAACTCGGCGGCGCGGGCCCGGAGTTGCTCCAGGTCGCCGCCGTCGGCAGCGTCCCCGACCAGGGGCGAGCCGACGCCGACGGCGATGGCGCCCCGGGCCAGGTAGTCACGGGCGGCCGGCGCGTCCACTCCCGGGTGTGCGCGCCGCCCCAGTCGTGCCCGACCAGGTCGACGGGCTCGGCGAAACGCTCCAGCTCGCTGATGAGCCAGTCCCGGTAGTCACCGACGGTCGCACCGAACCCTGTCGGCAAGGGCGCCCCGAAACCGGGCGGGGACAAGCGGATCGGGCCGGGTCGAGCGGGAGCGATGCGTTCGAGCTCGACGACCAGCGGCTCCCAGACCTCCGGCGTCTCGGGGAAGCCGTGGACGAAACGGTTGGCATGGCGGGAACCCCGTTCATGTTGGTCGCGACCGACTCCGCGAGCACGACTGACCAGATGACCAATCTGGTCAGTGAGTATAGTCTGGGGGCATGAAGACGAACACCACCCCGCGACAGCGGGCTCTTGTAGTCGGACTCGGCGTCAGCGGAACCGCCTCCGCGCTGCGGCTGCACAAGGCGGGCTGGGACGTCGCCGTCCTGGAGAAAGCAGCCGAACGCCGCCGCGGCGGGTACTTCCTCACCCTCTTCGGCACCGGGATCACCGCGGCAGAGCGCCTGGGCATCGAGGTGCCGGACCGCTTCTCGGAGGACATCGCCTACTACAACGTCGATCGCGCGGGCCGACGGCGGCGCGGCATGGGCTTCGCCGAGGCCGTGGCCGGCGAGTCACGCCCGGTCGTGCGCGGCGATGTCGAGCAGGCAGCGTTCGACGCCCTGCCCGAGGACGTGGAGATCCGGTACTCGTCCATTCCGGTCGCGCTGCGCCAGGACGCGGAAGGCGTGCAGGTCGACATCGAGGACCGGGCAGCGGGGGCGGTGACCACCGAACGGTTCGACCTCGTGGTCGGGGCCGACGGCCTGCGCTCGACCGTGCGCCGACTGGCGTTCGGGCCCGATGAAGGGCACATCCACCGTCTCGGCTACATGCTCGCGGCGTGCGCCCTGCCCGGCCCTGTCCCCGGTTTCCGGGGCACGGACGGAATCGTCATGTCCGAGCTGGGCCGGTCGGCATGGGTGTTCGCCTTCGCCGACCGGCCACCGACGGTGCTGTTCAACTACCGGACCGACGATGTGGACGGCGAGTTCACCCGGCCCGCCATCGACTCGCTGCGGGCGGTGTTCGGACCGGAGTCCACGGGCTCGACGCTCGGCTGGCTGCTCGACCAGTTCGAGCAGGCGCCGGACCACCTGTTCGACACCGCCGAGCAGGTACGGCTCGACACATGGCACCAGGGCAGGGTGGTGCTCGTCGGCGACTCGGCGTGGTGCCTGACCCTCTACTCCGGGATGGGGGCCTCCAGCGGCATGGCCGGGGCCGACATGCTGGGCACGATGCTGGAGCGGTATCCCGGGGACGTGCCGCAGGCGCTGCGAGCCTGGGAGGCGAAACTCCGCCCCTTCATCGAGTTCCACCAGGAGACCGGTGTGGCCATGCGCAAGCTCTTCGTCCCGGCCGACCACACCGAGTACCAGATCCGGTCCCTCTTCGACCACGTGGTGGGGACGACGGTCGGCAGAACGGTCATCTCGAAGCTGGAGCACCGCAGCAAGGCTTCCCGGATGAAGACGGTCGACATCGCCCTGGAGTGACCCGGCCTTGGAGCCCGCCGCACGGTCGGCGCTCACCTTCGTGAACCCCCGTCAACCCCCGTGACATCATGCTGCGGAAGAGCGAACGGGAGGAAACACGACGGTGAGCCGGCTGATCGAACACGACTCCGTCAAGGCGGCCAGAATCCTCGACAGCGCGCGCGAGCTGGCCGTCGCACACGGCGTCCGCAAGGTGACCATCGCCGAGATCGCCGCGGCCGCGGGCGTGGGCAAGGGCACGGTCTACCTGTACTGGGAAACCAAGGAAGACCTGTTCGTGGGGCTGGCCGCGCGCGAGGTGCTGGCCTGGATCAAGACCATCAACAACCAGATCGCCCAGGACCCGCAGTCCATCCTGCCCCGCCGTTTCGCTCCGCTGCTCATCCGTACGCACTCGGGCAACCCGTGGCTGCGGTGGCTCCAGCGCGACGACAGCGCCCTGCGGCAGCTGCTCCACCGCCCTGCCGACCAGGAGCGCTTCGCCGAGGCCACCACGAGCGCGATGGGCAACGCGGTCGTAACGATCCTGCGCGACCACGGGATCGTGCGCGACGATCTCCCGCTGTCCAGGCAGATGTACGCCCTGCACGCCGTGCTGGTCGGGTTCAGCACCGTCATGAACGACGCCGATGTCGCAGGCCCGCTCAACATCGACGATCCCGAAACCGCCCTGGCCGACACCGTCCACCTGCTGCTCGAACGGCCTCGAGACCCCGCCGCACGCGATGTCGCCAAGGCGGCGGAAGCGGTGCGGGCCCGGTTCACCGAGATTCACGGCAACCTGCTGGGACTCGTTGCGGCGGGCGCCGCCGGAACCAGATGACCCGTGTCCTCAAGGCCGCCTTCAAGGCCGTGCCGTTCAGCTGCGGATCAGCCGACGCAGCGTAGGGCCAGGCCGCATGCCTCCCTGCGGCGTGGCATGAGGCGCACCAAGCGCGGCAAGGCGCGAACCCGGCCGGGGACGCCAGGTCATACTCGAGGACGATGCGGCAGCCCAGCTCCTTCCGCGCTTCAGCGTCGTTCCAGGAGGTGGGGTCGTCTGGTTGCTTCGTCCAGCTGTTGGTGCGGGGCCCTTTTCGGGTCAGGCGCCAGGTCATGGCCCCGGTGCCGCTGGATCGCCTTGCTCTGCCAGTCGTAGTCCGCCCACGCCACCGCAGGCACCTTCACCTCGTGGCCCAGCACTCGACCGCGGCGTCCGGTACCTCCTTGGCCGACTCCGGGAACCGGGCCTCCACCTCAAGGAACTTCAGCAGCAGCGCGAACCCGAGTCGGGTCGCCCCGGACTTGGCACAGCCGTAGCGCCGCCTTCCGGCTCAGGCTGAAGGAACGGGGCCGGCACCACGTCATGCCCGTCGGCTCCATATGTGTCGCCCCCGCGGCCACCACCGAGCAGTGTCAGCCCGCATACGGCGGGCCGGGCCACACTCGCCCGCTACCGCGGGACTCCCCGACCCCTGGCCGACCAGGTCAGGGCCGCGTTATGCCACTCGCGGCGGAAGGGGCGGCGTTTCCGCCGCATGCGATGTGCGCTACGTCTCATCCGCGGGCTGTCACACCGGAAGCGCGGCCGGTGTCTCAATGCCGAGTCCACAACACAAGGGAGACATGATGAACGGGAACGTCAAGGTGGTCGTGATCGGCGGCGGGTACGGGGGTGTGACGGCGGCCAACAGCCTGGCGCGGCGCGATGGTGTGTCGGTGACCGTGGTCAATCCGCGTCCCGAGTTCGTCGAGCGGATCCGCCTCCACCAGCGCGTGACCGGCTCCGATGACGCGACCGAGGGCTTCGGGAGGGTCATGGGCGAAAACGTCCGACTGGTGGTCGACACCGCGACCCGGATCGACGCTGCAGAGCGCCAGGTGTCGATGGCGGGCGGTGGCACGATCTCCTACGACTACCTCGTCTACGCGGTGGGCAGCGGCGCCGCCGATCCCGGCGTGCCCGGAGCGGCGGAGTTCGCTTATTGGGTGTCGGACCTCGAGGGGGCGGAACGACTGCGGTCGGCGCTGGATGCGGCGCCCGCGTCGGCTCCGGTGACCGTGGTCGGGGCCGGCCCGACCGGCCTGGAGACCGCCGCCGAGCTGGCGGAAGCGGGTCGCAAGGTCACCCTGGTCTGCGGCGACGTGCTCGGCCCCTCCCTGCACGCCCGGGTCCGCCGCCCGGTCGCCCGCCGGCTCGCCAAGCTGGGTGTGACCGTCCTCGAAGGTCCCGGCGCGCAGGTGACGAGAGTGACACACGACGCCGTACAGCTCGGCGACGGCCGCGAGCTGCCCAGCGCGGTGACGATCTGGACCGCGGGGTTCCGTGTCCCGGACCTGGCCGCCCGCAGCGGGCTGCGCACCGACGCCGCCGGCCGTCTGGTCACCGACACGACGCTGACCTCTGTGGACGACGAGCGCATCGTCGCCGCCGGGGACGCGGGGGTGATGCCGGACCATCCGTTCCGGATGAGCTGCCAGGCGGCCGTGCAGCTGGGCCCGGCGGCCGCCGACACGATCCTGCGCCGGATCGCGGGGAAAACACCCTCTCCCGTCCGGATGTGGTTCGCCGGGCAGTGCCTCAGCCTCGGCCGAAACGAGGGCGTCACCCAGTTCTCCTACCCGAACGACAAGGTGAACGCGCTCAGCATCAGCGGGCGGACCGGTGCCGGCGTCAAGGAGATCGCCTGCCGGTTCACCCTCAACAAGTTGGTGTCCGGGGCACGCAAGGCCAGTTCCCGCGCATCCCACGGCAACAGCACCGACCGCCCGGATTCGCCTCAGTCGGAACACCGCACGACGCCGTCCGACACCCGACCCGCGGCCTAGCCGCCAAGCCCCCTCCTCGGGCCGCACCGACCGCTCCGGCCCACGAAGGACCGAGCCGGAGCGACAAGCACACAGCGCCGCGGCCTCGTATGCCAGGGCCCGGCGCCGCGACGCCATTCCCACCAGCCCGCCCACCCCGCGTGGCCTGACAGGCGGGGAGGCTGCTGCCAACGACCCCGCCACCAGGCCGGGTACATGTTCCACGGCCTGCTTCCGGCCCGTGGGGCCGACCACGAGAAAATGAGGCGCACGACATGAACAACCACGTCACCGACCCCGCGACGGAGGCCTTCGTCGCCCACCGGGACCTGCTGTTCACCGTCGCCTACGAGATGCTCGGATCGGCGGCGGACGCCGAGGACGTCCTCCAGGAAGCCTGGCTGCGATGGGTCGAGGTCGATCTGGCGCAGGTGCGGGACCAGCGCGCCTACCTGGTACGGATCACGACCCGGCAAGCGCTCAACCGGCTACGCACCCTGAAACGGCGCAAGGAGGCCTACGTCGGCCCCTGGCTGCCCGAGCCCCTGCTCACCGCACCGGACGTGGCGGAGGACGTCGAACTGTCCGAGAACCTGTCGCTGGCACTCATGTTCATCCTCGAAACCCTCTCACCGACCGAACGCGCCGTCTTCGTGCTGCACGAGGTCTTCGACTTCGGCTACGACGAGATCGCGGCCGCGATCGACAAGAGCCCCGCCGCCGCACGCCAGATCGCCTACCGCGCCCGCCAACATGTCGACGCCCGCCGACCGCGCACACCGGCTTCCCCGGAAGAAGCCCGGGAAGCGTCGAATTCGTTCCGGCGCGCGCTCGTGACCGGGGACCTGCAGGGGCTGCTCGACGTACTCGCCCCGGACGTTGTCTTCGTCAGCGACGGCGGCGGCCTCAGGCTGGCGGCTCTGCGACAGGTCGTCGGCGCCGACAAGGTGCTCCGTTACATGGCCGGCAGTATCGACAAGGCCGACGGTACCCTCACCGGTGAGACCACGATGATCAACGGCAACCCCGGACTCATCCTGCGCCTGGACGGCGTGATCGATGGTGTGCTGGCCTTCCGCGTGGAGAACGCCCGCGTCACGGACCTGTACTACGTCCGCAACCCCGAAAAGCTCACCCGCGTCGAGTCCGAAACCCCTCTCACCTCCCGCTGACCGCCGCCGAGAAGCAAGCGAACCGGCTGGCCAGCCGGGAACGCGCGGCGAACGAGCACGGCTTCGTCGACCTGAAGAACTGGCGCGCACTCACCAAGCTCCGCCTGAACGCGAAGCACGCCACCGTCTTCCTGCGCGTCCTCCTCGTCCTGACGAACGCGGAGATGAGCCGCGACTGTTGCTGATCGCCGCCGCCGAGCCGGGCAGCATAGGGCAGTCATCGAGAACACCCAAAGCGAGCCCGGTCGGTCACTTCGGCACCGGCAACCGCGGTCCTGTCCTTGTCACCCGTCGGGCACCCGTACGCCGCCGGGGCAATCCCTCGGCGCGGCACTCAGGTCGAACAGCGGTACCGCAGGTCCGTCGCACGCACTCCTCGCCTCGTGCGTTGCGCACCAGCAGGCGGTCGCTGTGAAGGGGGAGCTGACGGCGCGGGCGCCGGCCGAGAGGGTTTCGTGGAACTGCGGAGTCATGGTCACGCCGCCGCGCCGGCGGATTCCAGGGCGAGGGTCCGGTCGTCGCCACGGCCGGTCCCGGCAAGCGGGCCGACCGTCTACTGCGGCTTTGTCGCGATCTGGATCAGGTTGCCACAGGTGTCGTCGAAGACGGCGGTGGTGACGGGGCCCATCTCCAGGGGCTCCTGGGTGAAGCGCACGCCGAGGCCATGCAGGCGCTCGTACTCCGCAGTCACGTCGTCGACGGCGAACTGGGCGAGCGGGATGCCGTCCTCGACGAGCGTGTCACGGTAGGTCTTGACGGCCGGATGGCCGGCGGGCTCCAGGAGGAGTTCGGTGCCGTCGGGCTCGTCTGGCGACACGACCGTCAGCCACCGGTCCTTCTCGCCCACCGGGACGTCGTGCTTCTTCACGAAGCCGAGGATCTCGGTGTAGAAGTGCTCGGCCTTCGCCTGGTCGTCGACGAAGACGCTGGTCAGATGAATCTTCATGGGGTGCTCTCCTGCGGTCCGGATGCGTCGGGCACGAGCCATCGCTCGGCGATCTGCCGGAGCGGGGCTGTGTTCAGGTCATGGAATTTGTAGCGGCCCTCCCGCCTGGTCTCGACGAGCGCTGCGGCCTCAAGCACGGCGAGGTGCTGGGAGATCGCCTGACGCGAGATGCCGAGCTGATGCTTCATGCTCAGTCGCGAACAGATCTCGAACAGTGTCTGTCCGGACTTCTCGGTGAGCTCGTCGAGGATGATGCGGCGGGTGGGGTCGGCCAAGGCTTTGAACAGGTCGTCGGCCACGAGACCCAAGGATAGGCAACCATTCACTTGCCTATCAAGTGGAACTGCGCCATGCCTCGCCACGCACGCCTGCCGCCTCGGCGACCTCCGCGAGCAGAACGGCGTCGCCCCTGTCGGGGGTCTCCTGGGCGGCGGGATGACCGGACAGCTGGGGGGCACCCCCTCTGGGGGAGCGTGGTCGACGGTTACGCCCTGGCGTTCGCCGCGTTCCTGCTCTCCGCCGGTGCGATCAGCGACCGGCTCGGCGCCCGTCGGACGTTCGGCGGTGGCCTCGCACTGTTCGCGGCGGCTTCCGCGATCTGTGGCCTGGCCCCGAACCTGGGTTCTCGTGGCCGCCCGCCTGGTGCGGGGGGGTTGGCTGCCACGCTGGTGCTGCCGTCCTCGCCGGCCCTGCTTCGGCGTGGCCAACTTCTACCCCGTCCCGCCGATCGCGCCACCCATGGACCGGACGGCGGCACGGGGTGCGCCGATGCCTTCGCCGACGGCGCGACCGTCGCCGACATCGTCGCGAGGCTCGCCGACAGGCCCCTGGGGAGCCCGTTCGTCAGTCGCTGCTGCTGCCCGACAACGACTGGTCGTGATGGATCAGCGGTGCGAAGAACAACCAGAGCAGCGCGATGCAGGCCGGCGCCTTCGCCCAGACCTCGTGTCGCTCCCCCACCAGCACCGGAGCCGCCAGCACCAAGGGCAGCGCGTAGACGACGATCCTGCGGACCGCTCTCAACGGAGTCCAGGACGCGTTGAGGCTCTTGCCGAAGTCGGGCAGGCAGACCCAGGCGACGACGCCGGAGAGGATGACCCCGAAGAAGAGGAGCACACCGGTGACCGGCCACCGCGCCATCTCCACAGCCTCCGGTGCGCTGGAGTCAACGAGGGCGAGCACCAGCGCGGCGGCGGCGAGGTAGGACCAGAGCAGCACCGCGAAGAGCACCACCGGCCACCACGTCTCCCCCGGGAACCAGTGGTCGGGCCGCACGCCGCGGGCCTCGGCCAACCGCCGCCGCCCTAGCTCGTCGGTGACGATCCCGCGCCGCAGCCAGCGGCGGGCGCCGACGAGCACCAGCACCCACCCGACCGCACTCGCGAGGGCCGTACCGGCCAGTGCCAGCACCGTCGGACTCGCCGGTGCCGACGGACGCCACCAGGCGAGTGCCACCGCCGTCATGGCCGCCCCCGCCGAAACGGTCCCGAACAGCCGCGCCGCCCCGATCAGATCCGTACCGACCCGTCGTGCGCGCACCGCGTCCCCGTGCAGCCGCTCGACCTCCCTCAGTTGAAGCAACACGCCCCGACCCCCTCGGTGAACCCGTTCCAGCGGCTGCCGGACATAAGGATCATCCGATGCCGATGAGCATCGTGCCAGCCCGTGCGACGCTCCCCCCATCAGGCGGTTGCCCGCGAGCCCACCGGCCATGGCCTCGACGACAGCGGCACCATTCGCGCACAAGTCGCCGACTCCGTGCGATGTAGGTCGACTGTTCCTCTGGTCCTCCTCCGCATCCGGAATACGCACCCAGCGACCGACCCCTACGGGGCGACTCGCTCGTCTGCTCACCAGCTGGTGTGGATCTCAGCGGGCCGGGCACTCGGCTGTCGACCGAGGCGGGGCGGGCTGGAGGTGTGGCATGGCGGTACGGCATCGTCTGATCAAGGTGAGTCCGCAGGCTGTGTGGGCCGTCCTCGCGGACGGCAGCCGATATGCGGAGTGGGTGGTGGGAACGTCGGCCTCCGAGCCGGTGCGGGGGCAGTGGCCGCAGCTGGACTCGGCGATCGGGTACGAGGTCCGCGTGGGCCCCCTGCGGCTGAGCAACGAGACGGTCGTCCGGCACTGCGTGGAGGGCTCCGAACTGGAGCTGGAGGCGAAGGCAGGCGCACTGGGGACGGCGCGGATCTTCATCAAGCTCCGCCCCTGGGGACCGTACTGCTTGGTGATCGCGGACGAACACCCGCTGCAGGGAGTGGGCGGAGCGCTCCACAACGTGGGTGTGGAGGCACTGATCCAACTGCGGCACCGCGCGATGCTCGCACGGCTCGCCCGGCTCTGCGAGGCTGAGGCCGAGGCCGAGGCCGAGCGGCCTCCGAGCCTCCACGGGCGGCGCAGGGCGGCAGCGCACGGCACCGGCGGCCATGCCTGACGCGGTGGTGATCGGATCCGGCCCCAACGGGCTGGTGGCCGCCAACCTGCTGGCCGACGCCGGATGGAGCGTCGAGGTCATCGAGGAACAACCCGAGCCCGGCGGCGCGGTGCGCCACGACCGGGAGGTCGACCCCGACTTCGTCAACGACCTCTTCAGCTCCTTCTATCCCCTTGCCGCCGCCTCGCCGGTGCTGGCACGCCTGGGTCTCGACGAGCACGGTCTGCGCTGGAGCCACGCGCCACACGTACTGGCCCACCCCCTCAGCGACGGCAGGTGTGCGGTCCTCTCCCGCAGCATCGACACCACCGCCGAGTCCCTCGACGCCTTCCAGCCGGGCGACGGGGACGCCTGGAAACGCCTGCACGGGACGTGGGAACACCTCGGCCCCGACATCGTGGACGCGCTGTTCACTCCCTTCCCGCCGCTGCGCGCCACAGCCCGCCTCGCCGTCAGGCTGAAGGCGGCCGGCGGCTTGCGGATGGCCCGGACCCTGGCCGCACCGGTGCGCCGCATGGGGGACGAGGAATTCCGCGGGGAAGGCGGCAAGCTGTTGCTGGCCGGGAACGCGATGCACGCCGACCTCGCGCCGGAAGCCTCGGGCAGCGGCGGCTACGGCTGGCTGCTGGCCATGCTCGGACAGACCTACGGCTTCCCCGTACCGGCCGGCGGCGCCGGCGCCCTGACAGCGGCCCTCGTCAGCCGACTGCGGGCGCGTGGCGGCAGCCTCCGCTGCGGGCAGCGGGTCCGCCGCGTCCTGGTGCGCGACGGACGGGCCGCCGGGGTGCTCACCGCCGATGGCGAGACGGTGGTTGCACGCCGCGCCGTCCTGGCTGACGTGTCCGCACCGGCCCTCTACGGCGAACTCGTCGACGCGGAACACCTGCCGACCCAGCTGATGGCCGACCTGAAGCGCTTCCAGTGGGACTTCGCCACGTTCAAGGTCGACTGGGCCTGCGACAGGCCCGTGCCCTGGCAGGCCGAGGCGGCGGCGCAGGCCGGAACGGTCCACCTCGCCGACGGAGTGGACGAACTCACCCGCTGCGCCGCCCAGATCGCCATGGGCCAGGTACCCGACCGTCCCTTCGCCCTGTTCGGCCAGATGACGACAGCGGACCCCTCCCGCTCGCCCCAGGGCACCGAAGCCGCATGGGCCTACACCCACGTGCCGCACGTCATCAAATCCGACGCGGGCGACGAGGGCCTGACAGGCACGTGGAACAGCACGGAGCAGGAGGTGATGGCCGACCGGATCGAACGCCAGGTCGAGCGGTTCGCCCCCGGTTTCCGCTCCCGCATCCGCGCCCGGCGCGTGCTGGCCCCGCCCACCCTCCAGTCACTCGACCGCAACCTGTATGGCGGCGCCATCAACGGCGGCACCGCGGCCCTGCACCAGCAGCTCGTCTTCCGTCCCGTCCCCGGCACCGGCCGCCCCGAGACACCGGTGGACGGTCTCTACCTCGCCTCCGCCTCCGCCCACCCGGGCGGCGGGGTCCACGGAGCCCCCGGCGCGAATGCCGCCCGCGCGGCACTGCGCCGACACCGGTTGCCCGGCCTCAGCCGCGCCCAACGCGCCCTCGCCCACCGGGACCGCACCGGACGAAAACCGGGTCTCCCCCGCTGACGCCCCTCTCCCGTACGGCAGCCGGATCGCGCAGAAGAGCACACAGCGTCCCTGCATGAGGAACAGAAGAGGACAGAAAGGGACCAGCCGTGGACGACAGCCCCCTCAAGGACCGCACCATCGTGGTGACCGGAGCGGCACGCGGCATAGGAGCCGCGCTGGCGAACGCGCTCGCCCGGCGAGGCGCACGGCTGGCCCTCCTCGACCACGACGAACAGGCACTGGAGGCGACCGCCGCCGCCCTGCCCGGCACGACGCTGGCCATCCACGCCGATGTCACCGACGGCACAGCCCTCGACGATGCCGCCGAAGTCATCCGCGGGCGCCTGGACCCACCGTCGGTCGTCGTGGCGAACGCGGGAATCGCCGAAGGCGGCCCCTTCGCCCTGTCGGACCCCGCCACATGGCGCCGGGTGATCGACGTCAACCTGATCGGCAGCGCCCAGACCGCCCGGGCGTTCCTGCCGGACCTGATACTGACCGCCGGCTACCACCTGCAGATCGCCTCACTGGCCTCGATCGGCGCCGCCCCCATGATGAGCGCCTACTGTGCCTCCAAATCCGGCGTCGAAGCCTTCGCCCACACCCTGCGCGCCGAGACGGCACACCACGGCGTGGCCGTGGGCATCGCCTACCTCGGCTGGATCGACACCGCCCTGATCCGCGACGCCGACCACTACGCGGCCCTGCGGCAGCTACGCGCCCACATGCCGCGCCCCGCCCGGCGCGTCCACCCCGCCGAACCCGTCGCCGCCCGCCTGACACACGCCGTGGAACAGCGGCGGACCGCCGTCTACATCCCCCGCTGGCTGCGCCTGACCCAAATAACCCGAGCCGCGATCCCACCCCTCGTACTCCGCGCGACCCGCCGCGCACTCCCCCGCCTCGAAACCGACCACTCCCTGCAGCCCACCGGCCTGCTCGGCCCAGGCGGCCACTCCGACAGAAGCACAACCACAGGCAACTAGGGCCTGTGTGAGGTCGTGATCAATTTCGGGTTCTGGTCCCGTGTGGGGGCAGGACCTGATAGGACGCTGGGTGTGACACGTAGGCAACTCA
>NZ_JBHVDX010000272.1:0-11750 GCF_042802555.1 Streptomyces sp. NPDC057474
ACGAACCCCGGGGCCTCCCCCTGTGTACTGTTCAGCCGCGCGCCGCCTCGCCCAGCAGCGCCTTGGCGATGATGACCTGCTGGATCTGGCTCGTGCCCTCGTAGATGCGGAACAGCCGGGCGTCCCGGTAGAAGCGCTCGACCGCGACCCCGCGCATGTAGCCCGCGCCGCCGTGGATCTGCACGGCGCGGTCCGCGACCCGCCAGACCATCTCACTGGCGAAGTACTTCGTGCAGGACGGGCCGATCTTGGTGTCCGTACCGGCGTCGAAGGCGCGGGCGGCCTCCAGGACGGTGGCCCGGCCGGCGTAGTAGTCGGTCATCGAGTCGGCGATCAGGCCCTGGACGAGTTGGAAGGAGCCGATGGGTTTTCCGGACTGGCGGCGGGTGCGGGCGTACTCCACCGACTCGTCCACCAGCCGCTCGGCCATGCCCACACAGAGGGACGAGATGTGCACCCGGCCGTGCGCGATGCAGCCCATCGCCGTGGCGAAGCCCCGGTTCAGGCCGTCCTCGCCGCCGACCAGGGCGGAGGCCGGGACGCGTACGTCGTCGAAGTACACGTCCGCGGTCCAGGCGCCGAACTGGCCCATCTTGTGGTCCTTGGGGGCCACGGTGAGGCCCGGAGTGCCGGCTGGGACCAGGAAGGTCGAGATGCCGCGGGTGCGCGGGGCGTCGGGGTCGGTGCGGGCGAAGACCATGAAGACATCGGCGAGCGGGGCGTTGGTGATGTACCGCTTGGCGCCGTTGATCACCCAGGTGTCGCCGTCCAGGTGGGCGCGGGTGGTCAGGGTCGACGGGTCGGACCCGGCCTCGGCCTCGGTGAGCGCGAACGACGCCAGTACCTCACCGGAGGCGATCCTCGGCAGCCACCGCGTCTTCTGTTCCTCCGTGCCGCCGACCATCAGGACGTGGCCCGCGATGCCGTTGTTCGTCCCGAACATGGAACGCAACGACGGGGTCGTGTACCCGAGTTCGAACATCAACTGGGCCTCTTCGTACATCGACAGCCCCAGCCCGCCGTACTCCTCGGGCAGCGCGAAGCCGAACAGACCCATCTGCTTGGCCGCCTCGCGGATGTCCGCGGGCATCTCGTCCTTCTCGTCGATCTCCGCCTCCAGCGGCACGACACGTTCCCGGACGAAACGCCGGACCTCGGACAGCACCGCGCTGAAGTCAGCCGCGTCCATGTCGACTCCCTGATAGCCCTGGTTACCTTGATTGATCGGTTTGTGGCTCGTCCGGCTTCCGCTCCGGCCGGTAGCACGCGGCCAGCAGCGCCGCCGCGCTCACCGTGCCGAGCCCGGCGGCCAGCAACGCGGGCCCGACGCCCGTGCGTTGCCGTCCGGGGAGCAGCCGGTCGAGGGAGTACCTGCCGTTGCCCAGCGCGGCCAGTGCGACGGCCGCGCCGCCCACGACTCCGGCGTACTCCCAGCCGCCCTTGAAGACGAAGAAGCCCTTGCCGCGGTGGTCGGTCCGTGCCGCCACGGTCATCAGGCCGATGGCCGCCGCCGCGGGGAGGGGGCCGGCCGCGCCCAGGGTGATGCCCACGCCCGCGGCCATCTCGGTCCCCGCCGCCATCCGGGCGTGCACCTCGGCCGGTTCGAGGCCGAGCGCCTCGAACCAGCCCGTCGTGCCCTGGAGCCCGCCCGGTCCGTTGACCTTGTTCCAGCCGTGCGCGAAGAGCATCGGGCCCAGCGTGGCGCGCAGGACGAGAGCCGCGGTGTCGTGGCCCCTCACTGTCCGGCCCCCGTGGCCCGTCCGGCGGGCGCGACGCCGTACAACTGGGGGACGACGTCGACGAGTTCGTCGTACGTGAGGGCTCTGCCGGACTCGCTGGGGTGGACGGCGGCGACGGTCCAGCCCTGGAGGCGGTTCAGCCGGTCGCCCTCGATGCGCAGGACCTGGCCGGTCAGCCAGGCCGCGCTGTCGGAGGCCAGGTAGACGACGACCCCGGAGGCGTTGGCGGGATCGCGCGGATCGAAGTCGGCGCTCGCCCGGAGGGACGCGCCGACGTCCAGTCCGTCCGTCATCCGGGTGGCCGCGATCGGCGAGATGGCGTTCGCGGTGACGCCGTAGCGGCGCATCTCCAGGGCGGTGAGGACGGTGAGCCCGGCGACTCCGGCCTTCGCGGCACCGTAGTTGGACTGTCCCTGGTTGCCGAACAGGCCCGTCCCGGACGTCGTGTTGATGACCCGGCCCGTGACGTGCTCACCTCGCTTCGACGCCTCCCGCCAGTACGCGCACGCGTGCCGGGTGAGGGCGAAGGTGCCCTTCAGATGCACCGCGATCACGGCGTCGAACTCGGCCTCGGTCATCGAGAACAGCATGCGGTCGCGGACAATCCCCGCGTTGTTCACGATGACGTCCAGCCGCCCGAACTCCGCGACGGTGTCCGCGACCATCGCCTCCGTCGCCGCCCAGTCCGTCACCGAGGCATGGTTGGCGACTGCCCGGCCGCCGAGTTTCGTGATCTCGGCGACCACGTCGTCGGCGGGGGAGTCGCCGGTCGATTCGCCGTGCACGCCCGAGCCGAGGTCGTTCACGACCACGGTCGCGCCGACCTCGGCGAGGGCCAGGCAGTGCGCCCGGCCGAGGCCTCTTCCGCCACCCGTCACGATGGCCACTTTGCCGTCGAGGATGCCCACGTCCTGCCTCCTGGATACGAGAGTTCAGTCGAGTTCGCGGAGTACGTCGATTTCAGTCGAGTTCGCGAAGTACGTCGTCGGTGTGCTCGCCGAGCGTCGGCGCGCCGGCGCGCGGCTTGTCGTCCACACCCCAGAAGCTCACCGGCGTGGCCACCGTCCGCAGCGGTGGCGCGTCGCCCATACCGGGCTGCTCGACGAACGCCCCCACGGCCTCCGCCTGCGGATCGGCCGCCACCTCGGCGAGGCTCTGCACGGGCGCCCACCACACCTCTTCGGCGTCGAACCGCTCCGCCCACTCCGCCAGCGGCCGGCGCGCGAACTCCTCGTCGAAGACGGCGATCAGCTCGCGTACGTGGCCGCGCCGGGCCTTACCGGTCGCGAACCGCTCGTCGTCCGAGAGGTCCTCGCGGCCGAGTGCCTTGACGACGCCGGGCCAGTGCCGGCCGCCTTCAAGGCCGACCAGCCAGAACCAGCGGTCGTCGGCGGCCCGGTAGCAGTTGTAGAGCGGGGACTCGTGCTCGGTGCGGTGCCGGGTACGGCCGCGCCTGCCGAAGAAGTTCTGCAGGGCGAGGTCGTTGCCGTTGGCGTAGGTCCCGGAACGCAGCAGCGACACGTCCACCACGCCGCCCTCGCCGGTGCGCTCCCGGCGCAGCAGCGCGGCCAGCACGCCCGCCACCAGATTGGCGGCGGCCGTACGGTCGCCGAGACCGGGACGGATGCCGGGCGGCGGCTCGCCGGCCGGGTTGAGCATGGCGGCGATACCGGGCCGGGCCCAGAAGGCGGAGACGTCGTAACCGGCCCGGTCACGCTCCGCCCCCGTCCAGCCGTAGCCCGTCAAGGTGCCGACGACAAGGCGGGGATGGCGGGCCCGCAGCTCGTCCGGCGCCAGGCCCAGCCGTTCCAGGGCGCCCGGACGGAGGTTGGTGACGAAGACGTCGGCGCGCTCCAGCAGCCGTTCGAGGACGTCCTTGCCGTCCTCCGAGCGCAGGTCGAGCACGATTCCGCGCTTGCCGCGGTTGTCGGTCTCGAACGGTGGCGCGCTGTCGATGTCCTGGCCGACGTGCCGGAGGGTGTACCGGTTCGGGTCACCGGTCGGTGCCTCCACCTTCACCACGTCCGCACCCCAGTCCGCGAGCATGGTGGCCGCGGCCGGGGCCGCCACCCACATGCCCAGTTCGACGACGGAAACGCCTTCCAGTGGCCGCACGGCCCACCTCCAGATCTGTTGGGATGCCGGCACATCTGTCGGTATGCCTGTCACACGCCGCGGAACTCGCCCGGCCGGCGCTCACGGAAGGCCTTGAGACCCTCGATCCGGTCCTCGGTGCAGAACAGCACCGCGACGGTCTCGCGCTCGTACGCGATCGCCGCTTCCAGGTCCATGCCGAGGCCGTAGTCGACCAGCCGCTTGCCGGCCGCGAGCGCCAGCGGGGCGCCGGCCGCGAGCCGGGCCGCCAGGGCCTCCGCGGCGGCGAGGGCACCGCCGGGTTCGGCCACCTCGTTCACCAGGCCGACCTGTCGGGCCCGGTCGGCGTCGATCGGCTCACCGGTGAGGATCATCTCCTTGGCGACGGCCGGCGGCACGAGACGTGGCAGCCGTTGGGTGCCGCCCGCGCCGGGCAGGACGCCGAGCTTCATCTCCGGCAGACCGAGGCGGGCGCCGCGCTCGGCCACCCGCAGGTCACAGGCGAGCGCGAGCTCGAGCCCGCCGCCGAAGGCGAACCCGTGCACGGCCGCCACGGACGGCTTGGGGAAGTCCTCCAGCAGCGCGTACGCCTCGGTCAGCCGCCCCACGAAGGCCCGGAACGGCCCCGGGGTGGTGAACGACTCGATCTCACCGAGGTCGGGGCCGGCCGAGAACGCCCGGCCGGCGCCGGCCACCACCACGGCCCGTACGTCGTCGTCGCCGCGTACGTCCTCCAGCGCCCGTTTCAGCTGCTCGACGGTGTCGGTGCCGATCGCGTTGAGCCGGTCCGGCCGGTCCAGGGTGAACACGGCGATTCCGTTACGGAGTTCCACACGCAACACGTTGCTCACGACGCCCCCTCAGACCATCGTCAGGCCGCCGCTGACCGAGAGCGTCTGCCCGGTCATGTAGGCGGCGTCGTCGGACGCGAGGAAGGCCACCACGCCGGCGATCTCGGCGGGTTGGGCCACGCGGCGCAGCGGGATGGCGCGCACGGTCGCGTCGTACATCTTCTGGCTGTACTCGGCGACCTGCCCGAGCAGCGCGGTGTCCGTCGGCCCGGGGCAGACACTGTTCACGGTGATGCCGTGCCGGGCGACCTCGCGGGCGAGGGCCTTGCCGAAGGCGATGACGCCGCCCTTCGTCGCGGAGTACACGACCTCGCCGGACGAGCCGACCCGGCCGGCGTCCGAGGCGATGAGGACGATCCGGCCGCCGCCGCGCTCGATCATCGGGTCGAGCACCGCCCGGGTCATCGTGATCGTCCCGCGCAGGTTGACGGCGATGATCCGGTCCCAGGTCTCCTCGTCGCTGTCGACGAACCGGCCGATGACGTCGACGGCCGCGTTGTTGACCAGCACGTCCACCGGGCCGAGTTCGGCGGTCACCCGCTCCACCGCCGTGCGTACGGCCGTGCTGTCGGAGATGTCCGCGCCCACTCCCGTGGCGCGCACACCATGCCGTTCGGCGAGGGCGGCGGCGACCTTCGCCGCCGCCTCCACGTCCACGTCACAGACGGCGACCGAAGCTCCCCCGGCGGCCAGCGCGTCGGCGATCGCCTCGCCGATGCCGCGCCCCGCCCCGGTGACCAGTGCCACCTTGTCCCGTACGCTCACGCGTCCTCCCTGGACCGGATCGAAATCAGCGCTATCGTATAACTACTTCAGCTAAATAAGCGAGATCTGTGATTGGGGAGCCGATATGCGCCGTACGATCTTCGCCGAGGAGCACGAGCTGTTCCGGGAGACCGCCCGCGCCTACTACCTGCGGGAATGTGCCCCGCACGCCGAGGAGTGGGAGCGGGACGGACAGGTCGGCCGGGCCGCCTGGGCGGCTGCCGGCAAGGCCGGACTCATCGGCTGGGAGTTCCCGGAGGAGTACGGCGGTCAGGGCATCCGGGACTTCCGCTACAACGCGATCATGGCGGAGGAGATGGCGGCCACCGGCTCGGTCGGCATCGGGCTCGGCCTGCAGAACGACGTCATCCCGCCCTATCTCATGAACCTCACCACCCCGGAGCAGAAGGCCCGCTGGCTGCCCGGAGTGATCGCCGGCGAGACCATCTGCGCGCTCGCGCTGTCCGAGCCGGCGGTCGGATCCGACCTCAAGGGCATCCGGGCCACCGCCCGCAGGGACGGGGACGAGTGGGTGATCGACGGCTCCAAGACCTTCATCACCAACGGCATCCTGGCCGACCTGGTCGTCGTCGCCTGCAAGACCGACCCGGACGCCGGGCACAAGGGCATCAGCCTGATCGTGGTCGAGCGCGGCGCCGAGGGCTTCGAGCGCGGACGCAAGCTCGACAAGGTCGGCATGAAGGCCCAGGACACCGCCGAACTCTTCTTTCACGAGGTCCGCGTCCCCGCCGAGAACCTCATCGGGCAGGAGGGGCGCGGCTTCTACCACATGATGGGCAACCTGCCCACCGAGCGGCTCGCCATCGCCGTCGCCGCGCTCGCCTCCGCCGAGCGGGCCTTCGGGGTCGCGCTGGAGTACGCCAAGGACCGCACCGCGTTCGGCCGGCCCATCGGGCAGTTCCAGGCCAACCGGTTCGCCCTCGCCGACATCAAGGCGAAGCTGGGCGTCGCCCGGGTCTATCTGGACGGCTGCATCATGGCCCTGATCGAGGGCGAGTTGACGGCCGAGGAGGCCGCCGCCGCCAAGTACTGGACCACGGAGACCGGCTGGGAGGTCATCGACCGCTGTATGCAGCTCTTCGGCGGCTACGGCTACGTCAACGAGTACGAGATCGCCCGCATCTGGCGGGACGGCCGCGTGCAGCGGGTGTTCGGCGGCACCTCCGAGATCATGCAGGAGATCGTCGGACGCTCGCTGGGGCTCTGACCGATCCATTGACTACCTCGGTTAAATAGGTTAGCTATTTAACCTGGATGTGCGGGATCGGCTCAAGGAGACATTCGTGGTCGCCGTCGATGTGAAGCTCCACCAGGACAGGGCCGCCCATGACCTGCCGCAGCCCCGGCTCGTCATCGGCGGCAAGGACGTCACCGACACGAGCGGCGGCCTGTACGAGCACCGCAACCCCGCGACCGGCCTGGTCCAGGCGCGGATCCCGCTCGCGGGCCCCGCCGAGGTGGACCGGGCCGTGGCCGCCGCCCGGCAGGCCTTCGACGTGTGGGGAACCATGCGGCCCGCCGACCGCCGCCGGCTGCTCACCCGCTTCGCGCAGCTCCTGCGCGACCACATCGCGGACTTCGCGGCGATCTGCCCGCTGGAGAACGGCGTCTGCATCGGCGGCTGGGCGGAGAACGTCGGACCGCATGTCGCCGAGTGGACCGAGTACTACGCCGGCTGGGCCGACAAGATCGAGGGCATGGTCGGCGCGGCCTACAGCCCGCACGAGAACGTCGAGTACACCCTCGCCGAGCCCTACGGTGTCATCGGCCACATCATCACCTGGAACTCGCCCGCACTGTCCCTGGCGATGAAGGTGCCGCCCTCGCTCGCCGCCGGCAACACCGTGGTCATCAAGCCCGCCGAGTCGACCCCGTTCTCGGCCCTGCTCTTCGCCGACCTGGCCCGCGAGGCGGGTATCCCCGACGGTGTGATCAACGTCGTCACCGGACTCGGCGACGCGGGCGAGGCCCTCGTCTCGCACCCCGGCGTCGACAAGATCTCCTTCACGGGCGGCCCCGCCACCGCCCGCCGCATCGTGACGACCGCCGCCCGGACCCTCAAACCCGTCCTGTTCGAGCTGGGCGGCAAGTCCGCCAACCTGCTCTTCGCCGACACCGACCTGGACACCGTCGTGCCGTACTGCGCGGCCTTCGCGATGAGCAACACGGGCCAGGGCTGCGCGCTGCCGACCCGGCTGCTGGTCGAGCGCCCGATCTACGACGAGGTCGTCGCCCGCGTCACCGGTGTCGTGGCCCACCTGCCCGTCGGCGACCCGCTCGACCCGGCGACGTACATCGGCCCGCTCATCGACGAAACCGCCCGCGACCGTGTCCAGGGCCTGATCGACAAGGCGGTCGAGGGAGGTGCGGGCCGACTGGTGTACGGCGGTGAACGCATCGACTCCGACGGCTGGTTCGTGTCCCCGACCGTCTTCGCCGACGTAGACAACCGCAGTGATCTCGCCCAGCAGGAGATCTTCGGCCCGGTCCTCGCCATCACCCCGTTCGACACGGAGGACGAGGCCGTCTCTCTCGCGAACGACACCGAGTACGGCCTGTCCGCCTACGTCCAGTCCCGTGACATCGCGCGCGTCAACCGCCTGGTGCCGCGTCTGAGGGCCGGAACGGTCTACGTCAACCCGGGCCCGAACCCGATCACTTCGCCCGCCACACCCTTCGGCGGCGTCGGCATCAGCGGGTTCGGCCGGGAGGGCGGCAGGGCCGGCCTGGAGGAGTTCATCAACGTCAAGGGTGTCGGCATCGGCCGCGTCTGACCCTCACCTTCCGAAGCCTTTGGAGCCATGAGCATGAACTCCGCCCGCCGCCTGACGTTCGGCGACATCATCCGTGAGCACCGGAGATCCTTCCCCGAGGGCATCGCCCTCGTCGACGGTGACGTCCGGTCGACCTGGCCACAGTTGGACGAACGCACCAACCGGCTGGCCCATGCCCTCACCAACGCGGGCGTCGGCTCCGGCGACCGGATCCTGTGGCTCGGCCAGAACTCCTTCCGTATCTGGGAACTGCTCGGCGCCGCAGCGAAGATCGGCGCGATGGTCTGCCCCGGCTACTGGCGCTGGGCCGCCCCCGAGATGGCCTTCGCGGTCGAGGACTTCGACCCCAAGGTCGTGTTCTGGCAGGACGAGGAGATCGGCGACACCGTCGCCAAGGCGCGCGCCGAACTGGGCAGCGACCACCGGGCGTTGTGGCTGCGGCACGACGCCGAGAGCGCTGCGGGCCCCGACTCCTACGAGTCGTTCCTCGCCTCCGGCTCGGCCGAGGACCCGGCCGTCGACGTCGACCCGGACTCCGCGCTGCTGGTCATCTACACCGCGGCGATCTCCGGACGGCAGTCCGGCTCCGTGCTCTCCCACCGCAACCTGCTCGCCATGGGCGCGAGCGCCGCCTGGATGGGGGACATCGGCACCGAGACCGCCTTCCTCGGCGCCGGACCGATGTTCCACATCGGCAACTACCAGTTCTGGGGCGTCCCGGCCTTCGTCCACGGCGGCAAGAACGTGGTCGTGCGCCGCGTGGTCGCCGAGGAACTGCTCCCGCTGCTGGCGGAGGAGCGGTGCACCCACGCCTATCTGATGCCGCCGACCATCGCCCAGCTCGTCGCGCTGAACCGCGAGGCCGGACACGACCTCTCCCAGCTGCGGGCGAGCGTCGCCGCACCCCTGTGGCAGGGCACGGTGCCCACGGACACCAGCCGCTTCACCCGCAACGGTGGCGGCGAGGGGCGCGGCTACGGCCAGACCGAGGTGACCGGCTTCGCCGTCACCGGCGCGTACGGCGGCACGGGCACCGGCAACGCGGGCCGCCCGGGGCCCTTCACCGCAGTACGCGTCCTCGACGGTGCCGGCGCGGAGTGCGCGCCCGGGGTGGCCGGCGAGATCTGCGTCCGCGGCGACCTGGTGCACCTGGGTTACTGGAACCGGCCGGAGATCAACGAGGAGCGCTTCCGCTTCGGCTGGTGGCACACCACCGACCTCGGCCGGCGCGAGCCCGACGGCACGATCAGCTTCCTCGGGACGACGACCCGCATGCTCAAGTCCGCGGCCGAGAACATCTTCCCCGCCGAGGTCGAGAACTGCGTCGAGTCGCACCCCGCGGTGAAGGAGGCCGCCGTGATCGGTGTGCCGAACGAACGCTGGGCACAGGACGTCAAGGCCGTGTTGGTGCTCCACCCGGACGCCGAGACGGTCACGGCGGCCGACATCGTCGAGCACTGCCGGGCGCGCATCGCCTCGTACAAGAAGCCGAAGACGGTGGAGTTCGTCGACGCGCTGCCGCGCACGAAGGACTTCGCGAAGGACTACGAGGCCCTCGACGAACGCTTCGGCGGGGGCGGCTACCCCGGTGGCGACACGCTCGGCGCGGGGCGGTGAGACCGTGACGGACGGCCGACAGCCCGTCGTCGCGGGCGTGTGCGCCACCGAGCAGGCACTGTCGCTCCCGCACCGCGACGCCATGGACCTCGCCCTCGAAGCCGTGCGCGGCGCCATCGAGGACGCCGGGCTGTCCCCGGCGGACGTCGACGGCGCCCAGGTCGACTGGCCCGGCCCGGGCGGCGTGCCCGGCGAGGGCAGCTCCTGGGCGCGGATGCTCGGCCGGGACCTGCGCTGGACCAGCGACTCGATGCTCGACAACGCGGGCTCACGGGGTCTGCTGAAAGCGGCCGCAGCCGTACGGGCCGGGCTGGCGGACACGGTCGTGGTCGGCGGCTGCAAGCTGGTCTCGCGTGGTGCGGGGCCGGTCGGGTCCGGTGTGCCGCTGGAGTTCGCCGATGTCTGGGGCAGCTATGTCGTCGCCCAGTTCGCGCTGGTGGCCGCCCGGCACATGCACGAGTACGGCACGACCTCCCAGCAACTCGCCGAGGTCGCCGCCACCATCCGCAACAACGGCACCACCAACCCGGAGGCGATGATGTACGGGCGTGGCCCGTACACCGCCGAGGACGTGCTCGCCTCCCGCATGGTGGCCACGCCCTTCCATCTGCTGGACTGCTGCATCGTCGGCGAGGGCGGTGCCGCGATCGTGGTGACCACCGCCGAACGCGCCCGGGACCTGCCGCACCCGCCGGTCGCCGTACTCGGCGGCGGCATGGAGTACCACCAGGCCGCCTACGCCAACCCGGCGCTGTACCGGGAGGTCGGGCAACTCGGCCGGGACGCCGCCACCCGCGCCTACGCCATGGCCGGGGTGAGCCCGCACGACGTGGACGTCCTCTCCCTCTACGACCCCAACTCCTTCGAGATCATCCGCCAGTTGGAGATCCTCGGCCTGTGCGGGGAGGGGGAGGGCGGACCGCTCGCCGCGAGCGGTGCCATCGCCGTCGGCGGCAAGCATCCCGTCAACCCGGACGGCGGCTGTCTGTCGTACGCCTGGAACGGGACGCAGCAGATGACGCTCAAGGTCGTCGAGGCCGTACGGCAGTTGCGCGGCACCGCGGTCCACCAGGTCGAGGGCGCGGAGCTGGCGGTCGTCGGCAACGCCGGCTCGGGAGCGCAGCACTACGAGATGAGCCTGCTCGGGAGGATGCGATGAGCCGTCCGGTACCCGTCCCCACCGAGCTGTCCCGGCCGTTCTGGGACGCGGCCCGGCGCGGGGACCTGGTCGTCCCGCTCTGCCCGACCTGCGGCCTGCGCTTCTTCGTCCCCGAGCCCGCCTGCCCCGGATGCATGGCGCGGGACTGGCGGTACGTGCCGAGCGCGGGCCGCGGCACCGTCTACTCGGTGACCGTCGTGCACCGCGCGCCCGGCCCCGGTTTCGACACCCCCTTCGCGCTGGCCGTCGTCGATCTGGACGACGGGGGCACCCTGCTCACGCACGTGGACGCCGGCGACCCCGACGACGTCGTCATCGGTCTGCGCGTGCGCGTGGACTTCCGCGCCCTCACCGACGAGATCGCGCTGCCGTACTTCGTACCGGAGAACACTCACTGAGGGCGGAGGTGGACGCGGTGGCGAACACGCCGGTACGGGTCCCCAAGATGGCCGAGCTGGTGGCGGCACGGCTGCGCCGGATGATCGTGCGCGGCGAACTGACCGAGGGCGACGCGCTGCCGTCCGAGACGGCCCTGATGGAGGAGTTCGCCGTCTCCCGGCCGACGCTGCGCGAGGCGTTCCGGGTGCTGGAGTCGGAGTCGCTGATCAACGTCCGCCGGGGCGCCCGGGGCGGGGCGCGCGTCCAGGTGCCGGAGGGCACGGTGGCCGCCCGCTACGCGGGGGTGGTCCTCGAATACCGGGGCACGACCCTCAAGGACGTGTACGACGCC
>NZ_JBHVDX010000273.1:0-11700 GCF_042802555.1 Streptomyces sp. NPDC057474
GGTGGGGGCTGGTCGCGCAGTTCCCCGCGCCCCTGAAAAAGCAGGGGCCGCGCCCCGTGCTTCTTCGGCCCGCGAGGGCCGTAGGCCCTCAGTCTCAGGGGCGCGGGGAACTGCGCACGCACCCCCACCCACCCGCAGCCGAGACGACGCCCTCAGCTCTCCGTCAGCTTGCCCGCCTCCACCGCGAAGCGCCTCGTCACCCGTACCGCGTCCAGCATCCGGCGGTCGTGGGTCACCAGGAGGAGCGTGCCCTCGTAGGCGTCCAGGGCGTTTTCGAGTTGCTCGATGGCTGGGAGGTCCAGGTGGTTCGTGGGCTCGTCGAGGACCAGGAGGTTGACGCCTCGGCCCTGGAGGAGCGCGAGGGCCGCTCGGGTGCGTTCGCCCGGGGAGAGGGTCACCGCCGGGCGTAGGACGTGGGTGGACTTGAGGCCGAACTTGGCGAGGAGGGTGCGGACTTCGGCGGGTTCCGTGTCGGGGACGGCCGTGGCGAAGGCGTCGAGGAGGGACTCCGGGCCGTGGAACAGCTTGCGGGCCTGGTCGACCTCGCCGACGAGGACGCCTGAACCGAGGGCCGCGTGTCCCGTGTCCAGCGGGATCCGGCCGAGCAGCGCCCCGAGGAGGGTCGACTTGCCGGCGCCGTTCGCACCCGTGATGGCGACGCGGTCGGCCCAGTCGATCTGCAGGGACACCGGCCCGAAGGCGAAGTCGCCCCGCCGCACCTCCGCGTCCCGCATCGTGGCGACCACGGCACCGGAGCGCGGTGCGGCCCCGATCTCCATCCGCAGCTCCCACTCCTTGCGCGGCTCCTCGACGACATCGAGCCGTTCGATCATGCGCTGGGTCTGCCGGGCCTTCGCCGCCTGCTTCTCGCTCGCCTCGCTGCGGAACTTGCGGCCGATCTTGTCGTTGTCGTTGTTCGCCTTGCGCCGCGCGTTCTTGACGCCCTTGTCCATCCACGAGCGCTGCATCTGGGCGCGGTCCTGGAGGGCGGCCTTCTTGTCCGCGTACTCCTCGAAGTCGTCGCGGGCGTGCCGACGGGCGGTATCGCGCTCGTCCAGATAGGCCTCGTATCCGCCGCCGTAGAGATTGATCTGGTTCTGGGCGAGATCGAGTTCGAGGACCTTGGTGACCGTGCGGGTGAGGAACTCGCGGTCGTGGCTGACGACCACCGTGCCCGCGCGCAGGCCGGAGACGAAGCGTTCGAGCCGTTCCAGTCCGTCCAGGTCGAGGTCGTTGGTGGGCTCGTCGAGGAGGAAGACGTCGTAGCGGGAGAGGAGGAGGGAGGCGAGTCCGGCGCGGGCGGCCTGGCCGCCGGAGAGGCCGGTCATCGGCTGGTCCAGGTCGACGCCGAGGCCGAGGGAGTCGGCGACCTCTTCCGCCCGCTCGTCGAGGTCGGCGCCGCCCAGGTCGAGCCAGCGCTCCAGGCTCACCGAGTACGCGTCGTCGGCGCCCGGCGCGCCGTCCACGAGCGCCTGCGTGGCCTCGTCCATCACCCGCTGGGCCTCCGCCACACCCGTGCGCCGGGCGAGGAACCCCCGTACGGTCTCGCCCTCCCGGCGCTCCGGCTCCTGCGGCAGGTGGCCGACGGTCGCCGTGGGCGGGGACAGCCGCAGCTCACCCTCTTCCGGTGGGAGCAGGCCGGCGAGCAGCCGGAGCAGCGTGGACTTGCCCGCGCCATTGGCACCGACCAGCCCGATCACATCACCGGGGGCGACGACGAGGTCGAGCCCGGAGAAGAGCGAGCGGTCGCCGTGGCCGGCGGCGAGGTTCTTGACGACGAGGGTGGCGGTCACAGGGGGCGATCCTAACGACAGGGGGGCGACTCCTCCCAGCGGCATCGGGTTCGGGACCCATGTCCGCCGGTCGGGGCCGCATTTACCTGGCGGGTCTGCGCCCACCTGGCGGGTCTGCGCCCACCCGGCGGGTCTGCGCCCACCCGGCGGGTCTACGCCCACCCGGCGGGTCTACGCCCACCCGGCGGGTCTACGCCCACCCGGCGGGTCTACGCCCACCCGGCGGGTCTACGCCCACCCGGCGGGTCTGCGCCCACCCGGCGGGTCTGCGTCCTCCGTCCGCGAGGCAGACCGTCACACCGTGCGGCCGGCCTTCAGCCTCGCCGGTCGGCTGTCGCCCGGAGGGCCGAGGCGCGCCCCCGCTCCGGTCCACAGCGGGGCATCCGCCGATGGCCACACGACCTCACCCCCCTCACCGCCCCATCGGCTCCACCAGCACCGTTCCCGAGGTGCGGGCCACGATGAACGATTCTCCCTTCACGGACTTCGGGTCCAGCCCGATGCGGTGCCGGCCCGCCGGGAGGATCCCGTCGAAGAACCGGTAGGTGTGTGGGCGGTACAGCCGGTCGAGGCGGTAGGCGGTCAGCTCCACCCGGCAGGTGGAGGTGATCTCGATGCCGGCCTGCCCTCCGGCGGCGACGAGACGGGTGAGGCGGCGCTGTTCCGTCGGGCTGCGGTCGAGGGCGTGTTCGATCTGGGCGACGAGGAGCGGGATGATCGGGGCGAGCCCGTCGACGTACGCGACCTGGACTCCCGCGCGGTCGAAGGCCAGCCGTACGGCGCCGCGGTCCGCCTCGCCGACGGCTCGTCCGAAGGCCACGGCACCGTAGGTCCGCAGTTCCTCGGCGGGCACGCCGGTGGCGTCGTGAGCTATGTCGGCGCCGATTCCGATGGCACGCAGGGCGGCGGCGAGTTTGGCGAGGACGGCGACACGGGCACCGATGAGGAGGACCCGGCGGCGGGCCGCCGGCTCGGCGGCGGATTCGCGCAACAGGGACTGCAGTGCGCTGCGGTACTCGGGGCCCTGGAAACGGAAAGGACCGATGCCCGTGTAACCGTTCAGCTTGAGGTCGGCCTCCTCCTCCGTCTGCCAGGCGAAGTCCCGCCACACGTAGTCCTCGCCGACCCGCTCTATCACCGCGGTCACGGCTCCGCAGGCGAGGTCGGCGCATTCGGGGCAGCCGTAGATGACATAACGGCCGCGCGTCAGTGGTGCTTCGGCTTCCAGGAGCAGGCTGCGCACCTGGGCGGTGAAGATCGAGGGCGGGACGTCGGAGGCGAGTGGGGAGACGGCGTCGAGGTCGGAGAGCTGGAACAGCAGCGGGCGGCCGTCGACGATGAAGTCCACGAAGTCCCGGTGCACCTGGTAGTCACCGTTGGCGAGGACGCCACCGGCTCGCATCGCCGGTGCCAGGCCGAAGGTCGCGTACTCGGCAGACATGGTGTGAGTATCCCCACAAAGGCAGACTTGTGAGCACTGCATGACATATTCCGTTAACGTCCCTGCGTGACCAGTGAATCGAACAGTGATGTGATCGTGGTCGGTGGCGGAGTCGCCGGTCTCACGACGGCAGCCGTTCTGGCGGAGAGCGGCAGACGGGTTCGGATCTGGGCCCGGGAGCCCGCAGAGCGGACGACGTCCGCCGTCGCGGGCGGACTGTGGTGGCCCTACCGGATCGAGCCGGAGGAACTCGTCGGCGAGTGGGCGCTCGTCACCCTGGCCGTCTACGAGGAGTTGGCGGCGCGGCCGGACGAGACAGGCGTACGCATGGTCGAGGGCGTACACGGCGGGACCGCACTGGACGGGCTCGGTGCGTGGGCCTCGCGGGTGGCGGGGCTGCGGGTGACGACGGCCGAGGAGTACCCGGGCGTCGGGCTGTGGGCACGGCTGCCGCTGATCGACATGCCGGCCCATCTGCGGTGGCTGCGCGAGCGGTTCGTCGCGGCGGGTGGAGTGGTGGAGGAACGTACGGTCACCGACCTCGCGGCGGTCGACGCCCGCGTCGTCGTCAACTGCACGGGGCTGGGCGCTCGTGACCTGGTGCCGGACCCTTCCGTACGCCCGGTGCGGGGGCAGTTGGTCGTCGTGGAGAACCCGGGGATCACCACCTGGCTCACCTCGGTGGATCACTCCGGTTCCGAGAGCACGTACTTCATCCCACAGCCGGGTGGGCTGATCCTGGGTGGTACGGCGGAGGAGGACGCGTGGTCGTTGACGCCGGATCCGGTGATCGCGGAGGAGATCGTGAAGCGGTGTGCGGTGGTTCGGCCCGAGATCGAGGGGGCGCGGATCATCGAGCACCGGGTGGGGCTGCGGCCCGCGCGCCCGGCGGTGCGTCTGGAGCGGGAACCCCTGCCGGGCGGGCGAGTGTTGGTGCACAACTACGGGCACGGTGGGGCCGGGGTCACGGTGGCGTGGGGGTGCGCGCGGGTCGCTGCGCGGCTGGCCACCGTTTGAGCGCGGCTGTGAAAGGACGGGCTGTCGGTCGGCTGCGGGCCGTGGGGGCTGGTCGCGCCCGCGCGGCGGAGCCGCAAATCAACGCAGCCCGCGCCCCTTGAGGGGCGCTGCACCCCACCCCCGTCGAGTCCTCACTCCGCGCGATGGCCGATCGGGTCCCCCTCGATCTCCGTTCCCTGGCCCGGCCCGACCCTGATCTCGAACTCGCCGTCGTAGCGCTTGTGGCCCTCGATGACGGCGAGCTCGACCGCCTCGGAGGCCATCTCCTCGCGGACGATCACGTGGTCCCGGCGCAGGTCGCGTATCAGGGCGATACACATGCCGATCATGACCAGGACGAACGGCGCGGCGGCCAGGATCGTGAGGTTCTGCAGGCCCGTGAGGGCGTCGCCCTGGCCGCTGCCGACCAGGAGCATGATCGCGGCGACGGCTCCGGTGACGACACCCCAGAAGACGACGACGAAGCGGCCGGGTTCGTGGGCACCGCGCTGGGAGAGCGTGCCCATGACGATGGACGCGGCGTCGGCGCCGGAGACGAAGAAGATGCCGACGAGGATCATCACGAGCAGGCTGGAGACCGTGGCGATGGGGAACTCGTGGAGCACGGCGAAGAGTTGGCCCTCCGGCGTGGACTCCTCACCGATCCGGCCCTGCTCCTGGAGCTTCATCGCCGTACCGCCGAAGACCGCGAACCAGACGAGGCTGACCGAGCTGGGGACGAGGATGACGCCGCCGATGAACTGGCGGATGGTACGGCCGCGGCTGATCCGGGCGATGAACATGCCGACGAAGGGCGTCCAGGAGATCCACCACGCCCAGTAGAAGACGGTCCAGCTGCCGAGCCAGTCGGCCACGCCCTCGCCGCCGGACGCCTCGGTGCGGCCCGCGAGCTGGGCCAGGTCGCCGAGGTAGGAGAAGGCCGAGGTGGGCAGGAGGTCGAGGATCAGGATGGTCGGACCGGCGACGAAGACGAAGACCGCCAGCACCAGGGCCAGCACCATGTTCGTGTTGGACAGCCACTGGATGCCCTTCTCCACACCGGACACGGCGGAGGCGACGAAGGCCAGGGTCAGAACCGCGATGATGCCGACGAGCAGGCCGGTGCTGACCTTGTTCATCCAGCCCAGCTCCGTGAAACCGGAGCCGATCTGGAGGGCGCCGAGGCCGAGGGAGGCCGCCGAGCCGAAGATCGTGGCGACGATCGCGAGGATGTCGATGACCCGGCCGCCGGTGCCGTTCGCGTGTTTCTCGCCGATCAGCGGGGTGAAGACGGCGCTGATGGTCTGACGGCGCTGCTTGCGGAACGTGCTGTAGGCGATGGCGAGGCCGACCACCGCGTAGATCGCCCAGGGGTGCAGCGTCCAGTGGAACAGCGTGGTCGCCATCGCCGTTTCCATGCGCTCGCCGGAACCCGCGGGGTTCGTGCCCGGCGGGGGCGAGGTGTAGTGGGCGAGGGGCTCGCTGACGCCGTAGAACATCAGGCCGATGCCCATGCCGGCGCTGAACATCATCGCGACCCAGGACACCGTGCGGAACTCGGGCTTCTCGCCCTCGACCCCGAGGTGGATGCGGCCGTAGCGGCTGACCGCGAGCCACAGGGCGAAGACGACGAAACAGGAGGCGGCCAGCATGAAGGCCCAGCCGCCGTTGTGGATCAGGCCGCTCAGCATCTTGCTGGAGGCGGTCTCGAGCGAGTCGGTCCAGATGGCACCCCAGAGGACGAAGGCCAGGGTGAGTGCCGCCGTCACGCCGAACACGACGCGGTCCGTCCGGGGCCGCCCGCCGCCGGGGAGACCCGCCTCCGAACCTGGAAGCGCGCCTCCCCCGTGGTGGGTGGTGCGATGATCGTGCGTCACAGGTGGAACCTTTCCGCGAGTGGCTGGAACTGACCTTCTCCTGCCCAGGAACCCCTACCACATGTGACATCGATGCTTTCTTGTTCAACAGGCGGTTTCAGGCACCCCCACCGTCAGGCGGTACGGCGCCCGCTCGTCGAGCAGCAGCGGGACGAGCGCGCGCAGTTGCTGGCGCAGCGGTACGAGTACGCCGTCACCGTCGCTCCCGGACCGTACACGCACGCCGTGCAGTGCCAGCTCGTCCGCGAACTCCTCGTACTGTTGTGCGGTGAGCCGGTAACCGCAGGGCGGGTCCTGGATCACCTCGGCGGGGTCGGCGGGGTCGTTGTCGGCACCGCCTACGTAGACCGGGCCGGTGTCGCGGAGGCCGGTGAGACGGGCCGCGCCGGTCACCCTGTCGACCTGTCGGCCGCGTTCACCGGCGAAGCCGAACAGGCCTTTCAGGGCGGCGAGTTGGGAGTTCACCCGGCGCAGGTTGTTGGCCGGTTCCGTGGTGCCGACCGGCAGCGGTTCCACGCGGCTCTCGATCAGCAGTCCGACGGAATGCTTGATTCCGGACATGTTCCGCAGGATGCGTTCCTGGCCGTCGCCCGCGACCTGGCGGATCGGGTCGCCGGTGACCGGGTCGGTCCAGATGCCGTACGTGCCGGTCGAGTAGCCGGCGGCCCCGGCGGCCGGGCGTACGTAGTTCAGGGACAGGTTGCGGGCCTCGGTGTGGACGGCCGCGTCGGTGTTGAGGTTGCGCGGCCAGAGGTCGAAGAGGTCCTTGTCGTAGTACTGGGGTGTGGCGCCGTATTCGTGCAGGTCGTAGACGACGTCGGGTGTGCGGTCGCGCATGACGGCGGCGAGCGCCCGCGCCTCGGCCGTCTGGAGGGCGAGGTGGTCGCGGTTGATGTCGACGCCGTCGCTGTTGCCCCGGGTGTCGGCGGCCCGGCCGTCGGGGTTGGCGGTGGGCACGACGAGCAGGGTCGTGGTCATCAGCAACCGTTCGGTCCGCTTGTCCTTGGCGTAGGCGAGGTCGCGGATGGTGGTGAGGCAGGCGTCGCGGCCCGAGGGCTCGTCGCCGTGCTGGCTGCAGATGAGCAGGACCGTGCGCGAGGTGGGACGGGTGCCGATGCGGACGAGCTGGAGCGGGCGGTCCTGCTCGGTCGTGCCGATACGGGTGATCGACACGCGGGAACTCGCCCTGTCGACGGCGGCGAGGAACTCCTGCTCCTCGGGCTGGCTGGTCCAGCGGGCGCCGCCCGACTGCTCGAACCCGGTGCGCGGCGGGGTGGTGTCCGTCGCGTACGCGGGCGTCGACAGCAGGGGTGCGGCGAGCGCGGCGGCGATCAGCGCCGCGATACGGGCCCTCATGCGGCACCGCCAGGGACGCGGGCGGCCCGGCTCGGGTCGCGTACGCCGTCGAGGACGGACTCCTCCGGGGTGCCGATGGTCCCCGAGGTCGCCTTCTCGAAGGCTGTGGCACCGCCGACCAGCGGGACCTTCGCGGAGGTGCGCTTGAGGTCGATGGTCAGGGTGGGCGTGCTCGACGGCGGGTCGATGAGGTCCTCGTCGGTGCCCGCGATGATCAGCGCGAGGCGATGGCCCGCCGGGACCACGTGGTCGCTCGCGTGCAGGTCGAGCGTGATCGTGTACGGGGTGCCGGGTGTGAGCGAGGCTCCGGTGCCGGAGGAGTGGTTGCCGAGGTCGGCCCAGCCACGGCTGAAGATCGTGTAGCCGACGTCGGCCGTCTTGGCCTGGGTCTCGCGGAAGCAGGAGCTGTCGCCGGTGGTGCTCGGGCCCCAGCAGCTGCGCTCGGTGAGGGTGCTGATGCCGTCGCCGGCCGTGGAGTAGTCGCGGATGGTGTCCGGGCCGAGGTCCACGAGGACCGCCGAGAGGTGGGCGGTGGAGGTGGTGGGTGTGGCGGTGACGGTCACCTTGGAGGAACCGGACAGCCGCAGGTCCTTGGTGAGCGGCGGAGTGACGAAGCCCGCCTTGTCGGGGGTGGACCTGTCGACGTACGCGGCCCAGTCGGTCTCGTTCAGTGTCGGGTTGTCGGTGAAGGTCTCGGTGCCGGTCCGCTTGCGGAGGCCGAGGGTGCCGACGCCCGGCTCGTTGCCCTCGGCCGGGCGGAGGGTCGTGGCCTTCGTGGCGCGTGGCGGCCAGATCTTGGACGTCTCCCACTGGTTCGGGTGACGTTCGATGTCGGCCATGGGCTCGTCGTCGACGCCGTTGTCGTAGCCGAGGAGTTCGTGGTCGAACCAGCGGTGCAGGGTGTCGACCCACTCCGCGCGGCGGAAGTCGAACGGGTCGACGTGACCGACCTGGGAGAGCCAGATCTTGCGCTCGACACCGTGCTTCGCGAGGGCGTCCCACCACTGGCCGAAGTGCTTGGGGCGGACGTTGAGGTCCTGCTGGCCGTGGATGACGAAGACGCTGGCGTCGATCTTCCGGACGTCCTTGACGTAGTCGCGTTCGGTCCACAGCGGGGTCCGGTCGCCGGTGCGGGGTGCCCCGTCGACGAGTTCCTGCTGGACGGCACCGCACTTGGCGCGGGCGTCGGGGCTCTCCACGTAGTCGGAGAGCCACTCGGGGCCGGAGTCGTAGAGCGGGGCGCCCTTGGCGAAGTAGTAGTCGTACCAGGAGGAGATCGCGCCGATCGGGACGATGGTCTCCAGGCCCTCGACGCCGGTGGCGGCCACACCGTTGGCGACGGTGCCGTCGTAGCTCTTGCCGATCATGCCGGTCCTGCCGTTGGTCCAGCCGGCCTTGACCTTCGTGGTGCCGGTGCGCGTGCTGTACGCCTTGCCGCGGCCGCCCAGCCAGTCGATGACCGCCTTGGCGGACTGGATGTCGGAGCGGCCGCCGACGTCCACACAGCCGTCGGAGCGGTTGGTTCCGGCGAGGTCGACGGCGACGAAGGCGTAGCCGCGGGGCACGAAGTAGTTGTCGTAGAACAGCGGCATCTGGACGACGTTCCCGTTCGCGTCGTACGTCTTGCGCTGTCCCTCGTTGCCGCGTCCACAGCAGGAGTAGTACGGGCTGGCGTCCATGATCACGGGGATCTTGCGGCCTCGTCGATCGGGTTCACTCGGGCGGACGATGTCGACGGCGACACGGTCCGTCTTCCCGTCGCGGTCGCCGTCGAGCCCGGTGTCCACCCAGACGGCCTCACGGATGGCGTTGTCGTACGAGTAGACCGGTTCGCTCTTCCGGGGGGTCGGGGTGCCGGCGACCGCCGGGGTGAGGAACGTGGCCGTGAGGGCGGCGGCCGTGGCCGCCGTCGCGAGCGATCTCCAGGTCGTGAAGCGCATGCGTCGCGCAGGTATCGGCATGCGCGGACGGTACTGCGGTCAAGTCCCGCGCAAAAGAGGCCCTTTTGGGGCTCGCGGGGCTTCGGCCACGGTGTGGCTTGAAAGGAGCGTGGGGCCGGGTCACTCGTGTCGGCCGAAGGGCGATCGTGTGACAGTGACGGCCATGGACACGACCGGGTCCACAGGGTCTGGATAGGCTCCGCACAGACTCGCGCGGAACCGTTCACCGACGACTAGAGCTCGGGCGGTTGATTCCGGCTCTTGGCTGCGGGTTCGTCGTGGCTTGTCGCGCAGTTCCCCGCGCCCCTGGAAGACCTGCGGCCTTCAGGGGCGCGGGTGGACCTTCGCTTCGATGGGTTCGCCGATGATTTTGCTTGCCAGGTTCGAGGCCAGCTCTGCGACGTGGACGCGGAGTTCGGCCTCGGCTGTGGTGCGGTCGGCGGTGAGGTGGGCGTGGCCCTCGGTGAGGAGGGTGGTGTACTCGCGGTGGCCGTCGGCGCGGGCCTCGGCGATCAGGGCCGTGCCCTCCTCGAAGGCGCGCTGGCGGATGCGGGCGGCCTCGTGGCGGGCGTCGGCCAGGGCCGCCGCCACCTCGGCCCGCTTGATCAGGGCCTCCTCCCGTAGGGCTTCGGCCTGCGCCTCAACTCCCCTGGTCGCGGCCTCCCGTTCGTCCAGGACACGCTGGAGCCTGGGCAGCAGCCTGGCGAAAAAGAGGAACACGAGCGCGAACAGCACCGACGCGACGACGAGTTCCCCGACGACGGGGTTCAACGGGCCGATGTCCATCGGGAGAAGATCCATACCGGTGCCTTACCCGCTCACACACGCGAGGTACCGTGCTTCGGCCCGGGATCAGTCCCCGTGGTCGTACACCGTCACCGATATCCCACGCTGGACCAGTCGGTCGGTGATCAGGGGCTCCACGCGGGACCACTTCCCGCCCGCGAGGCCGCAGCCGATGCGGGGCATGTGCACCGAGGCGTCCAGCTCCAGGGCCTTGTCGGCGAGCAGGCCGAGAGCCGTGTCGATGGCCTCGTAGCGGACGGGTACGCCCTTGCTGCCGGTGCGGGTGCCGCGCTGGCCTATCAGGTTGGCGACCCAGGTGTAGGGGCCGACCTGCACGAACTGGGCGGCGCCGAGTCCGAAGTCGTTGTTCGCGCGGTCACGGTGCCAGGCGCGGTAGGCGGCCTCCGGCTGCGGCCAGCGGCGGGACAGGGCGAGCACGAAGCCCTTGCCCCAGCCGCCCAGGTCGTTGCTGACATGGGCGATGACCTTGACGCCCTTGCCCAGCGGCACGGTGGCGTCCCCCCGGACGTATGCGATCCCCGACATGACGCCACCGTACGGGGCGGCACTGACATCGATCGCCGTCGCCCGAGGTTTCACAGCACTGGTGAGACAGCGATACTGCTATGTATGACCACCGACACCGGAGAGAGCACCGGCACCGGCTCCGGGGAGGGCACGGGAGAGATCGTTCTCACCGTCGACGAGTTGGCCGCGCGGGCGGGGGTCACGGTGCGAACGGTCCGCTTCTACAGCACCCGGGGGCTGCTGCCACCGCCGGTGATCGGTCCACGCCGGGTCGGTCACTACGGGCGGGATCATCTCGCTCGGCTCGCGCTGATCGAGGAGTTGCAGCGGCAGGGCATGACCCTCGCGGCCATCGAGCGGTATCTGCGACAGCTGCCGCCGGACCTCACCCCGCGCGACCTCGCGCTCCAGCGGGCGGTGGTGGCCTCCTGGGCGCCGGACGCGGTGGAGACGGTCACGCGGGAGGAGCTCGACCGGCGGGCGGGCCGGCCCCTGGGCGAGGAGGATGTGGAGCGGCTCGTCGCGATGGGCGTGGTCGAGCGGGACGGCGAAGGTCTCCGGGTGGACCCCGGGCTGCTGCGGCTCGGGGTGGAGCTGCTCGACGTACCCCTGTCCGAGGAGTCGATCCTCGCCGCACGGACCGTACTGATCGAGCACTCGCGCGCGGCGGCGCACGAGCTGTCGCGGCTCTTCCGGGACGCGGTGGCGGAACGCGATCCGCAGGCGGTGAAGTCTCTCTCGGCACATATGCAACCGCTGGTCGTACAGGCGCTGTTGACGACCTTTCAGCGTTCGTTGACGGAGGAGCTGAGGGAGTGGCTGGCGCAGTCCTGAGCAGCGGTGCCGCGCGGCCTTCGGCGCGCGGGGCCTCGGGCCCGTTCCTCCTCGCCCCCGCCGCCCCTACCCGTCCCAGCCCCAGGGGCGCTGCCCCTTCGACCCCGAGGGGTGCGTCGTCGGGTGCGGGTGGGTGGGGGCTTCTCGCG
>NZ_JBHVDX010000274.1:0-11699 GCF_042802555.1 Streptomyces sp. NPDC057474
CAGTTCGAACACGCCACCCCATCGACGTGCTGCGCCGCACCGCCGCGCCTTTGGGGGCTACGCCACCCACACCCCCTGCCTCCGTGTGGGCCTCAGCCCCGCAAGTAGGCCAGCACAGCCAGCACCCGGCGATGCGTGTCCCCGGCCGGTGGCAGGTCCAGCTTTCCCAGGATGTTGCCGATGTGCTTGCCGACGGCCGCCTCGGTGACGACCAGTTCGCGCGCGATCGCCCCGTTCGACCTCCCCTCCGCGACCAGCGCGAGCACCTCCCGCTCGCGCGGGGTGAGCGCCGCCAGCGGATCACGCCGACGCCGCAGCAGCTGCCGTACGACCTCGGGGTCGACGACCGTGCCCCCGGCCGCGACCCGCTCCACCGCCTCCGCGAACTGTTCGACCTGACCGATGCGGTCCTTGAGGAGATAGCCGACGCCGGTGCCGTCTCCGGTGTCCAACAGCTCGGCGGCGTAGGCCCGTTGGACGTACTGGCTGAGGACGAGGACGGGCAGGGAAGGGTTCGCCGCGCGTAGTTCGAGGGCGGCGCGCAGCCCTTCGTCGGTGAGACCGGGCGGCATGCGTACGTCGGTGACGACGAGGTCGGGGGCGTACGACGCCACGGCCGACGTCAGCGACTCCGCGTCCCCGACCGCCGCGACGACCTCGTGGCCGAAGCGGGTCAGGACGCCGACGAGTCCTTCCCGCAGCAGCACACTGTCCTCGGCGAGCACGATCTTCAGCGCTGCGGGCACGGGATCTCCAGGGACAGGACGGTCGGGCCGCCGGCCGGGCTGTGGACGGACAGTCTCCCATCGAGCACGGCGAGCCGGTCGGCGAGTCCGGTGAGGCCCGTGCCCCGCGCGGGGTCGGCGCCGCCCGTCCCGTCGTCCCGCACCTCCACCCGCAGCCGCCCGCCCGCGTACCGCCCGCTGATCCACGCCCGCTCCGCCCCGCTGTGCCTGCCGATGTTGGCGAGCGCCTCCCGGACCGCGAAGTACGCGGCGGACTCCACGGACTCGGCGAACCGCGGGAGTTCGAGGTCCAGCTCCACGGGTACGGCGGACCGGTCGGCCGCGTCGGCGAGGGCGTCCGGGAGGCCGTAGTCGGCGAGCACCTGAGGGTGGATGCCATGGATCAACTCCCGTAGTTCGCCGAGGACTTGGTCGGCCTCCCGGTGGGCGGCGGCGAGGCGGTCGGCCAGTTCGGGCGGGGCGTCGAGACGGGCCAGGCCCAGGGTCATGCTCAGGGAGACGAGCCGCTGCTGGGCCCCGTCGTGCAGATCGCGTTCGATCCGGCGCCGCTCCGCCTCGAAGGCCGCGACCAGCCGGGCCCGCGACCGCGTCACCTCGGCCAGCCGCCGTTCCGCCTCCGCCTCGCTCGGCGCGAGCAGCAGCCGGGCGAGCGCGGCACGAGCCCGCGCGTACTGGACGAGGGGCCACAGCAGCGCGAGGAGGAGGACTACACCGATGGCCGTGCACAGCAGGGCCTGGCCGTAGGAGTCGATCAGCCAGAGCTTCGCGATCCGCGCATCACCGCTGGCACTGCTCGTCGTCGCCAGCTGCACAGGCGCGCCGATCATCGCGCCGGGCATACCCAACGCCCCGAACAGCACGACCGCGTCGAGCGGCCACAGCACGAAACCGAGGAGACCCGTGTACGCCAACTCCCGCCAGGTCGCCCGCTCGGTCAGCCGCAACCGGGCCCAGGCGGCGAGACCGGGCTCGGCCGGGGTGGCGTGCGGGTCGGGCAACGGCGGGGTGCGGGTGAGGGCCAGCCGCCGCCGTTCGAGCGCACCGACGGGGATGCCCGACAGGACGACCACGGCGAGCAGCGGCAGGCCCACGAGGACCGGGGCCAGGGCAAGGCCCAGGGCGCCCAGGACCAGGAGCACCACCAGCAGCGGGCCGCCGACCAGCACACCGCTCAGCAGATAGGCCACCGCGGGCGCCACATCCCGTACGACCGTTCGGATCATGGAGTCACGGTAGGCGGGAGCGGAGGGCGGCGGCCATATGCGCAGGGGGTGTTCGGGGGTGGGGCCAGCTATACCTAACAAACGTTGGGTCGACTAAGAGGCCGCGCGGATAGGCGTGGTGGTGCACCCCGGCAGCAAGGCAGGCGCAGGCCTTGGTGATCATGGAGTTGCGACGCTCTGTGATCACCGGGGGGGGGACCTGTGCCTGTACTGCCATCGTGGCTGACCGACCCGCCCTGGCACCAATTCTCCGCGCTGCTGCCCGAGCGTCCAACCTATGACCCGGGCCATCCGCTGGGCTGCCACCGCCCACGCATCAGCGACCGGATCATCTTCGACAAGATGCTGCGGCTCCTACGGTTCGGCTGCTCCTACCAAGCGATCGCCGACACGACCTGCTCGGCCACCACGATCCGTAATCGCCGCGACGAATGGATCGCGCTCGGTGTCTTCGCCCGGCTCAAGCAGGTCGCGCTGGCCTCGTACGATCGGATCGTCGGCCTCGTGCTCGACCAGATCGCCGTCGATGGCTCCATCACCAAGGCACCAGGTGGCGGTGAGGTCGCCGGACGTTCACCAGTCGACCGTGGCAAACAGGGGCTCAAACGCTCAGGCATGACGGATGGTTACGGAATTCCGTTGGGCCGCGTGCCGGCCGGAGCGAACTGTCACGACTCCCCGCTCCTCGCCTCGACTCTGGACCGTCTGGACGACCTGGGACTTCTGCCGGACGACGTCACCGTGCATCTGGACGCCGGCTACGACTCTGACAAGACCCGCGCCCTGCTCGACGAGCGTGGCCTGCACGGCCGCATCGCGCACAAGGGCGAGAAAGCACCGATCCAGGCAAGCCAGAGGTGGCATGTCGAAAGGACCCACGCCTGGCAGAACGCCTTCTACCGCCTCGCCCGCTGCTACGAGCGCCGGGCGACTGCCATCGACGCCTTCTTCCTTCGACCTGGCCGACACCATCATCACCGTTCGTAGCCTGATTCGACGGGCATGGACCACCCACCGCTGGGACGGACGCCCGATCCGCTGCCGATGAGATCACGCCTGTCTGGGGACCTCTCGTCGGCGTTGACAGCGAGCCGTCGTCGGTGGTCGGTACGCCGGGCTGCGGGCAGTGGAGGTCGAGTGCGCCCGCCGACTGCTATCCCGGGGTGCTGTCTTCGGTCATGGTCTGGGTGCCGATGACGTTGAGCAGCCTGAGCCGGTCGGCGGCGTCGCTGCCAGGAGCGGCGGTATAGGCGACGACGCGCAGATCGCTGCCGGGAGCTACGAGCACGTCACAGTCGAAGGTGATTGCGCCGACATCGGGGTGATGGACGGTCTTGGTGTCCGACTCATGGACGCCCACGATGCCCGTGTCCCACAGGCGTACGAAGTCGGTACTGACACCCCGCAGGTCCTTGATCAGGGAGCGCAGGCCGGCATCGGCGGGGTAGCGGGCGGTCGCTGCCCGGAGATCGCCGACCACGGCCGCCTCGAACCGGGCCTCCTGCTCGGGGGTGTGGCTGACCCGGCTGGGCAGACCGGCGAAGTGCCGCCAGACGACGTTGCGGTCGCGTCCGCGCAGCGCGGAGAGGTCTCCGAACATGGCCGCCCACAACGGGTTCCACAGAATCAGGTTCCATGCGGCGTCATGCACGCTCAGCGGTGAGCCGTCCAGCTGGTCGAGCAGCCTTCGGACCCCCGGTGGAATGTGGGCCGACAGGTGCCCGGGACCCGGCGCCGGCTGGCCCGCGAGGAGAAACAGGTATTCACGCTCGGCTGCCGACAGCCGTAGGGCGCGGGCCAGCGCGGACAGGACCTGCGCCGACGGGGAAGTGGCCCGGCCCTGTTCCAGGCGGGTGATGTAGTCCACCGACAGGTCGGCGAGCTGGGCCAGTTCCTCGCGGCGCAGTCCGGCGGCCCGACGTACTCCGCCCGCGGGCAGTCCGACCGTGGCAGGGGCGATCCGGTCCCGCCAGCCGTGCAGGGCTCTGCCCAGTTCCCTGGATTCGCTCACCGTCCCAGTATCGCGCCGCCGCGCCCGGACAGCCTGGTACTGCTGGTCCACTGGCTGAGGCGGGCACTGCCTGTTCGTCTGCGGTGCGCCGAGGGTGGAGACATCACCGACCCACCGATCACCGGAGTGAGCACATGACCAACACATTGATCACTGGAGCGAACAAGGGCCTCGGTTTCGAGGCGGCTCGTCGTCTGATCGAGGCCGGGCACACCGTCTATGTCGGGGCACGCGATGCCCACCGCGGTCGAACGGCGGCCGAGATGCTCGGCGCCCGCTTCGTTCAACTCGACGTCACCGACGAGGATTCCGTGAAGTCTGCAGCCGAATTCCTCCGCGCGGATGCAGGCCGTCTCGACGTCCTGGTCAACAACGCCGGGATCGTGGGCGCGCGCAAGCCGGTCGGCGAGGTCACCGGGGCCGACATGCTGACCACGTACGACACGAACGTCTTCGGCGTCGTGCGGGTCACGCACGCCTTCCTGCCGCTGTTGGAAGCAAGCGACGCCCCGGTCGTCGTCAACGTCAGCAGCGGTCTGGGCTCGCTGGCTGCGTGCGCCGACCCGAGCCGGGTGGAGTTCCAGGTGACAGTGCTGGACTACAACTCGTCCAAGACCGCGCTGGTCATGGTCACCTCGCAGTACGCCAAGGCGTTCCCCACCGTCCGGTTCAACGCCGTCGACCCCGGCTACACCGCCACCGACCTCAACGGCCACCAGGGCACCCAAACCATCGAAGAGGGCGCGGAGATCATCGTCCGCATGGCCTCGATCGGCGCCGACGGCCCGACCGGCAGTTTCTTTGACAAGACCGGCCCGGTCGTCTGGTAACGGTCCGGTCGCTGATGCGTGGCGATGGCAGCCAGCGGGTCGTGTCGTCCGCTGGCCGCTCAGGAAACAGCGCGGCAAATTGGTCCCAGAGCGGGTCGCTCAGCCACGATGCCAGTACAGCACAGATCTCCCCGGTGATCACGAAGCGTTGTAACTCCAAGATCACCAAGATCTGTGCCGGCTTCGCTGACGGGGGCGCCCCGCGCCTATCTGCGCGACCTCTAACAAGCATTGGGTCGATCTAACAAACATTGGGGCGATCTAACAAACGTTTGGCCACTCACCTCGCCGACCCACCCACCTCGCCGACCCACCTACCTCGCCAGCAACTCCTCCCGCCCCCGCGCCCGGTACTCCGTCACCAGCCGCGCCAGATCCACCGCGGCGAACTTGCGGTACGCCCATTTCCCCGGCGGGCGCCACCAGACCGGGTCCGGGCAGCGGAAGCCCTCGCGGCGGAGGGTGGCGCGTTGGATCTTGTTGGTGGCGGTGACGGGCATGGACGGGACGACGCGTACGAAGCGGGGAGCCATCTTCGTACCCAGGTCGGGCTGGGACACCAGGAACTCGGCGAAGCCGTCCGGGTCGAAGGCCCCCGCGATCGTCGCCATGACCTGGTCCCCGGCGACCGGGTCGGGGACCGCGTAGACGGCGACGGCCTCGGCGCCGTCGTAGCGGGCGAGGATGTTCTCGATGACGGCGGCGGCGAGGTTCTCGCTGTCGACGCGGAGGCGGTCGTCGGTGCGGCCGGCGAAGTAGAGAAAGCCGCCGGTGTCGCGGTAGAAGAGGTCGCCGGTCCAGTACCAGCCGTCGTGGCGGCGGGCGGCGTCGGCCTCCGGATTGCGCCAGTAGCCCTCGAAGGGGTTGGGGCCGCGGTTGACCAACTCCCCTATCGCCTCAGTACCGTTGAGCAGACGGCCGTCGTCGGCGAGGAGGGCCGGCGGGCACTCCTCGCGGGTCTCCGGGTCGACCACCGCGAGGTCGTCGCCGGGTGCCGCCCGCCCGATCGCACCCGGCGGCGCCCCGGGTGTCCGCTGGATCGCCGCCCCGCCCTCGGACGACCCGTACCCCTCCACGAGCCGCACCCCGAACCGCTTCTCGAACGCCGCCGCGTCCACCGCCCCCGCCTCCGTGCCGAAGCCCATGCGCAGGGGGTTGTCGCGGTCGTCGGGGCGGGGCTCGGTGGCGAGGAGGTACTGCACGGCCCGTCCGACGTAGGTGAAGTACGTGGCCCGGTACGCCCGTACGTCGGCCAGGAACCCGGAGGCCGAGAACCGGCGCCGCAGCGCGAGCCCGGCCCCGGCGACCAGGGCGGGGGCCCAGTCGGCGATGACCGCGTTGCCGTGGAACAGCGGCATGCAGATGTAGTGCACGTCGTCCCGCCGCACCCCGAAGCGGTCCACCAGCGCCCGTCCGGCCGCCGCGAGCCGCCCCTGGGAGCAGATCGCGGCCTTGGGGGCGCCGGTGGAGCCGGAGGTGAAGTAGAGGAGGAGGCGGTCGGCGGGGGTGGCCCGGGTCGGGTCGGGCGTGGCGTCGGCGTACGGGGCGAGGAGGTCGGCGTAAGCCTGAGTGTCCGTCACCAATACGTGTACGCCCGGGAGTTCGATGCCGCCCAGGAGCGGTAGGTGGGCCTGTTCCGTGATCAGCACCCGGCACTCGGTGTGCAGGACGTCACGGGCCAGTTCGGGACCCCGGCGGGTGGGGTTGATTCCGGCGACGGCGGCGCCCGCGAGGGCCGCCGCGCTCAACCACAGAGGGAATTCGGGGGTGTTGTCGAGGAGGACGCCGATGTGGGGTTCGGCGGCCGGTGACAGGAGGTCGGTGAGCAGTGCCGCGCGGGCGGCGGCTCCGGCGGCGACCTCGTGGTGGGTCAGGCCCTGTTCCTCGAACCACAGCCCGGGCCGGTGGTCGTCCCACCGGTCGGCGACGAGCTGTGCGACCGTGCGCCTCGTGGACTCCATGTCGGCGCAGGGTAGTTGACGTACCGTCAGTTGAGGAGGGTCACGGCGTCGGGAACGAGGGGTCCGTGGAGAACTGGTGGTAGGTGACCATGAAGAAGACGCAGAACGCGAAAACCACCCCGAGGAAGGCCAGGAGGCCGAGTCCGGCCGCGGCCTGCTTGACCCGCTGGCCGGGCGCGTGGGCCGTGGCGACCACGTTCGGGCCGTCGGTGTAGTACACGGTGACGAAGTCGCCCTCGACCGTCGTCATCGGGCCGTCCTCCTCCTCGAAGCGAATGGCGTCGCCGTCATGGGTTCTGAACTCGTACACGTGGTGGATCGTCGTGCGCACGCGGCTGTGCTCACCCATGCTCTCGCTGACCGTCGTGAACGTCTTCAGGCAGCGCGCCTCGGCCGTCAGTCCACTGTTCCAGGCGCTCCTGATCCGGAGCCAGCGGCTCAGCACCCGGTACGCCATGAAGGCGATGAAGGTCATCATGACCACGGGAATGATGTAGAAGAAGGCATCCATGGTGTTCCCCGAAGTTCGGCCGCCGCCCTGGTCGGCGACGTGTGGGGAACGTACCCGTGTGGGGGCCCCGCGCAGCTCAAGAGATCCTCAGAACTCGCGGGGCCGGGTGCGCCGACGCTCAGAAGGTGACGTCCGAACAGGCGTAGAACGCGTTGGTGGTGTCCGCGACCGTCCAGACCGCGAGGATCACGTGGTGGCCGCTCAGCCCGGACGGCAGACGGCCCGTGTGGGAGAGCGTGGACGGTGGGCGCTGGCCGTTGTACGGGACGGTGAAGAACGGGGTGAGGTTGAGGTCGGAGCGGGCCAGGGCGTGGTTCTGGTTCCAGCCCGCCTTGGTGACGTAGTACTTGAAGTCGGTGGTGGCGTGCATGGCGGTGAACTGCCAGCGGAACGTGTAGTTCTGACCGCCCGTCACCCTGGTGGTGGGCCAGGCGCCGCCGCCCGGCCTGGTGGACGCGTTGAGCTGGTTGAACCTGCTGTTGCCGCCGGAGCAGATCTGGCCGTCAGCCGGCCCTGAGCCCGGGAAGCCCTTCGGTCCCTCGACGCTCTGCGGCTCCCACTGGATGTCGCCGCAGTTCGTGACGGTGCCGTTCTGACAGAGCTTCTGCCGGCTGACGGGAAGGTCGGTGTAGCCGTGGCCGGTGGCGCCACCACTGGAGAGCACGAGCGCTCCGGTGGTGGCGAAGCCGACCGCGGCCGCGTACCACTTGGTCCTTTTACGCATGCTGCCGCTCCCTGGAGTACGTGGGGGTGTTTCCAGGTCTAGACCAAGTCCCAGATTATGAGCGACCCCTGGCCGTGTCCATAACAAAGGCGCGTCCATACCAATTCAGGGGCTCACGACGACACTTCGCGCCGCCCTGTATAGAACGCCACCGTCAAGTCCTTCACCAGCGCCTTGCGTTCGTAGTCGTCCAGTTCGACCAGGCCGCGCAGGGTCAGCCGGGTCACCGTGTCCTCGACCGAGTCGACGACGGAGGTGAGAACGGCGTCGCGGTGCTGGGCGTCGAGCGCGGCGATCCGGCGGCGCTGCATCACGGCGGCCACCTCCGGCGCGTACTCGATCCGGGTCGGCTGGACCGAGAACACCTCCATCCCGACCGGCGCCGCATCCGCCACCACCAGTTGGGTCAGCGCCTCGCCCACCGCCTCCGTGTTCCGCAGCGTCGCGTCCCTGACCAGCGCGCCGGGCGGCACGTCGGACGGCAGCTGCGACAGCACCCGGGAGACCGCCGCCTCCACGCACTCGCGCAGATACCGCTCGTGGTCCTCGACCCCGAGCAACGCCCGCGCGCTGTCCCTGACCCGCCACGCCACGAGGACGACGACCCGCAGCGCGACCCCGTTCGCGTCGACGGCCGCCATCGGCTCGCTCCGCCAGTGCCGCAGCCGTACGTCGACCCGGCGGCGCAGCACGAGCGGGTTCACCCAGAGCAGTCCGGTACGGCGGACGGTCCCCCGGTACCGCCCGAACAGCCCGAGCACCCAGGCCCGCCCGGTCCGCCCCCGCGCCAGCCCGCCGAACCCGAACAGCGTCAGGGCCCCGGCACCTGCGTACGCGGCCCACTGCGCCGGTCCGAGTCCGGCACCCGCGTACGCGGCCGGCAGCCCGAGCCCCCGCATCTCGAGCCCTGGCAACACCCCGGCCCACCACGAGGTGAGTGCACATCCGGCCACCCCGCACGCCCCGCCCAGCACTCCCACCACCCCGGGCACCACCCGCGCCGGCCGCTCGACCAGTTCGGGGTCGACCTCGACCGCGGGGCACGGCTTCGCGGACGCGGGCCCCTGCCGCACCCGCGGCTGCTCCCCGGTGCCGCGCCGCCGGCCCACGACAGCGGGGGTGACCGGTACGGCTACCGGGGCGGGGTCGTCCCGGAACAGCAGATGTACGGGGATCTCGGTGGTGGTCTCGTTCTGGATGAGCCGGGCGGGCCGCGCGGCCCCTTCGGGCTCCGGTGTGTGTGAGGTGGTCGTACTCATACGTGCCTCCATGCCTCCGCGCAGGAAGAACCGTGGTGAGAGCTTTTGTGGTGGGGGGAGGGAGTGGGTCCGGGCTTTGGCTGGAGCGGGTCCGGGTTTTGGAGGGTTGGAGGGAACGGGTGCGGGTCCTGATGGGAGCGGGCGCGGTTTTGGTGGGAGCGGGCGCGGGCTTCGGCGGGACCGGGTCCGGTCGTCAGGAGAACAGTCGACGCCAGGTCTCCGGGCCCGGATAGCCGTCCGCCGCGCCGCCGCGCCATCCCTGGGCCCGCTGGAACGCCTCCACGTTCCGCCGGTCCGACTCGCCCCAGCGGGACCCCGGTCCCGAGGTGTAGTACTTGCCGAACCCCTTCTTGACCAGCTGCTTCCCCAGCTGCGTGACGTACGCGTTGTCCGCGCCCGGCCGGAACAAGCCGCGCCCCGGATAGCCGAGGACGCCGTGCGAGGCGGGCGTCCCGGGAGCCCCGGACGGCGCGGGCCCACCGGGTGAAGCGGGCCCACCGCGTGAAGCGGGACTACCGGGCGAGGCGGGACTACCGGGCGAGGGGGGCTTCCCTGATACGCCGGGCGAAGCGGGCTCCCCCGGCGCTCCAGGTGTGCCGGACACGCCGGGCGAAGCGGGCTCCCCGGATACGCCAGGCGAGGCAGGCTCCCCAAATACGCCAGGCGAAGCGGGCTCCCCAAATACGCCAGGCGAGGCAGGCTCCCCAAATACGCCAGGCGAGGCAGGCTTCCCCGGCGCTCCAGGCGGGCCGGACGCGCCGGACGCGCCAAACGCGCCGGACGCTCCCCGCTTCCCCGACGGCCGATGCACAGCAGGCGGCTTGGGCGCCGCAGGCTTCCCCTTCGGGCCCGGGTTCCCGGCCGGCGGGATGTTCCTGCCCCTCCCGGTGACCAGATACGTCCAGGTCAGCGGGCCCGGAATGCCGTTCGCGTAGCGGCCCGACCAGCCCTGCGCCCGCTGGAACGCCTGGGTGGCCCTGCGGTCGGCGTCCGACCAGCTCGGTCCCGGCCCGCCGGTGTAGAAGCGGGCCCCGCCGCGCTCCACCAGCATCTTCCCCAGCCGGGTGACGTACTTGTTGTGCGCGCCGGTCCCGAAGGCCTCGCGGCCGGGGAAGCGGTCGGCGCCGGACGGCCCGGCGGCCCCCTTCGCGCCCGGGCTCTCCGGCGGGGCATCGGGTGAACCGGGGCCACCGGAGGCGTCCGTCTCCTCGTCCGGCCACCCCGCGCCGTCGCCGATCAGCCCCTTGTAGCGGTACGGCACATAGCGGGTCGCGTTGTCCCAGTACCCGTACGGGGTGGCCTGCCTGCGGGCGTACGGACGGGTCGACTCGTAGGCGATGTAGTGGGTCTCCGCGTAGTCCGTCCAGCCGCCGAAAATGACGACGTGCGAGCCCTTCTGAGGCTCCTTCGGATTATGGAAGAGCAACATGTCACCGGGCTCCAGCCGGTCCTTCGAAATCCGCTGCGCGAACCTGTCCAGGCTGCCCGTCCATTCGTTTCCGGGGAGGTTCCACGCCATCGAGACGAACCCCGAGCAGTCCTGCCGATAACCGTCGGACCAGTACTCGCGCAAGCTGTACGGCACCTCGGACGCGATCCAGGTCTTGGCCCTCCTGATGATCTCGGCGCGGGTGATGGGCGGCGTCCTCACCTCCTTCGGCGGCTTCTCCTCATGCGCCGGCCGACCACTGGGGCCGTGCAGCGGAGCCTTCTTCCCCTGGGGGGTGTCAGGCTCTTCACCTGCGGGAACGACGCCGGGATGAGCCGGGCCATGGGCCGCCGCGACCGCCGGCACGGCATGCCCCGCGCCGAGTGCGGCACCGGCGGCGGTGGCCACGACGAGGGCGTTCCTGGCGGTCCTGGCCGCCGGGTGACTCAGATGGGCGTACTGGGCCGAGTACGGCATGACCCGCCGCCAGTGGACACAACCGGGGCATTCGCAATCGCCCCCCGGATCGATCTCCTCGAATACCGGAGTCTCCATGCGATTCCCCTCGCGAACCGACCGAAGAATTCCACGCTTCTGCACGCCCGTCAGTTTCGCAACTGTCATCCCATGTCGCATGCTGACGGTCCAAATGATGTACACGGCCGCGCCGGACCCGGAGCGGTCCGTGTGCGCCCCCTCGGACGTCGATCCCGGCCTTCGTGGTCGGCGGAGTCGCTCGGCGACGCCGGCCGACGGGTTCGGTGAGGCATCGGCCCGGTCGCCGGAGACCGCTGCGGTTCACCAGAGGGAAGCAAATCCCCTCAGTGGTGCGTAGTTACCGGACGGTTCCTGCGAGTACTTCTCCCAGGACGTCCTCAACTCCAAGCACGGGGACGACGTCTGCAACAGCATGCTGCGCGCGGACAACGTGTTCCTGGTCAAGAACCGGACCATCAGCCAGTTCTGCGAACAAGGGCTGAACACGCGGTCCGGTCGCCCGACTCC
>NZ_JBHVDX010000275.1:0-11473 GCF_042802555.1 Streptomyces sp. NPDC057474
CCGCATCGTCATCCTCGAAGACCAGCTCGAAGAAGCCCAGCGCATCAACGCCGAACACCACCGCACCGCCGAAGCGGAGAGCCCCACGGCAGCGGGGTGAGATGAGCGTGCCCGCCGATTTCGGCGGGCGCCGCACGCAGGTCGGAGTGCGCGTTGTGATCGTTCCTGTGGTGACGTCGTGCGCGGGCGTGTAGCGTCTGCGTCAGCTGTCGTGGTTCGGAGTTCCCCTTTGCCCACGCTTTTGGTGTGGGCGTTTTGCTGTGCTGTGCCGCAGGAACCAGGGCGATCACCTCCGCCTTCCACATGGAGTGGGAGGCACTCATCGACTGGAAGGCATGACTATGGCTACGGGAACTGTGAAGTGGTTCAACGCGGAGAAGGGTTTCGGCTTCATCGCTCAGGACGGTGGCGGCCCGGATGTCTTCGCGCACTACTCCGCGATCAACTCCTCGGGCTTTCGTGAGCTCCAGGAGGGCCAGATCGTGACGTTCGACGTCACCCAGGGCCAGAAGGGCCCGCAGGCCGAGAACATCAGCCCGGCCTGACCTCTCAGTATTTCCCGAGGGATCGCGTACGCCGTGTCCGGTGACTGCCGCAGCCCGTGCGGGCCGTGATTTCAGCCGGACAATGGGACCGCTCTCGTGCCGGGCGTCGACAGTGACCTGGGGTGCACAGGATCAGGGCCGCGCAGCCATGGCTGCGCGGCCCTGATCTGTCCCGCAACGGCTGCCCGGTGTCCTCGGGACCCGCAGGTCCCATAGCTGTCCCTCATTGCCCCTCCCCGGCTCGGGTGCCCACCGTCAGCATCGTGGGGCGGTGTCGCGCTTATGTCGCCACCAACGCACCCTAGGGCGGGGGCTGTTCCACTTCAGCTTGCCCGTTCGGGGTGATGGCTGGCTATGTCTCCTGCCCGGGTGGCGGTCCGGCGACTGCTGGGTCCAGATAGGAGGGACCGGGTAGGCCCTTGCGACGCATGGCGATCCCGGTCAGCGCCTCGAAGATGGCTCGCCGGGCGTTCATCGTGGTGGTGTAGCCGGGATCGAGGTGGGGTGCGACCTCGACGATGTCCATACCCACGACTGGCGTCTCGTGACAGATCCGGCGGATGGCCGGCAGCAGTTCGCGGTTGGTCAGGCCGGGTGGCTCGGGTGTGCCCGTGCCAGGCGCGAAGGCCGGGTCCAGCACGTCAATGTCCAGCGACACGAACAGATACTCCGGCCCGTCCAGCGCCTCGTCGATGGCCTGTTGGAGGACCACGTCGAATCCGCGCCGGTCGATCTCGGCCATGAAGTGCGCCCGCAGCCCGTGCTCGCGCATCCAGTCAAACAGTTCGGCGTCGGGTGCGATCGCGCTGCGCAGACCGATCTGGATGAAGTTGCGTCCGGGGACATGCTCGTCCTCGATCAGCCGGCGAATCGGTGTGGCGTGCGAGACGAGATGGCCGAACAGGTCGTGGGAGCAGTCCGGATGCGCATCGAAGTGGATCACGCCTACCTTGCCCGCCCCATACACGTCGGCCACGGCCGCGGCATCCGGCCACAGGATCGAGTGGTCCCCGCCGAGCACGATCGGGATCACGCCGGTTGCGGCGATCTCGCGGACCAGAGCGCGGATCGGTTCCATCGAGTTGTCGATACTGAAAGGGTCCACCGCGGCGTCACCGTAGTCGACCACCGTCAACTCCTCGAACGGTTTAATGCGGGTGCTCGGATTGACCAGCATCCGCGGAGTATTGGGCAGAATCCGCTCATCGGCCCTGATCGCACGCGGCCCGTAGGCCGCCCCCCGGTGCCCGGTCGACATGTCGACCGGGGCTCCGACGACTGCCACATCGACGTTGCCCGCACGCAGGTCGTCCGGGTTGAGGCACAGCGGCAGCCCGAAGAACGTGGCGATCCCGGCGTAAGCCGGTACGAACGCATACCGCTGCAGGTTGATCGGCCCGGGCTCGCGACTCGGGTCGGACGTACGGTCGAGTTCCCATTTCCAGGCATCCGGCGGTACACCTTCCATGACCGGCTCCTTTCGATCCCGTCCGGACAGCCGCCTAATACGGATAGCGCCGGACTGGCCGCACGGCCGTCACTCAACCCGACTTGTGGTGATTCGCATCGCACCTTGGCGAGACAGACCGCAACAGTCAGTCGTTCGGACTGGAGCCCCGCCGCCTACGACTCCGCCGCTTCTCCGTCGCCGCCCAGCTCGTCACCACCGCTCGCAGGCACCACCTGCGATTCGCCCACCTTTGGCCCTGGAGCAGCGTCATCACCAGCGCGATGCACCTGTCCCTATGGCCAGCACAGAACCGACCCGAGACGTGGAACCCGGCGCCCATCCCACGCGACAGCCGGACCACCAGCCTGCCCGCAGTCCGCCCGACGAGCCGAAACGGCCCACCGGAAGAACGACTGACCCGTCACGAAAGTGCGAGGCTAGGATGCCGAAGAGCTGGCCGCATCACTGGAGGGCCGCGGGCGCCCTCCTGAATATCCGGCTCGGCACCTGGTCGACCGGACATGTCTTAGTTCAAGAAGCGGCGCAACCAAAGCTGATAGCGCCTGACCACACGGCTCGGGGCTTGGTGAACCTCCATGATCGCCCCGAGTGCACAGCCTACGAGCACGGAGGGCGCATCGCCTGCGCGTAGACGGGAGGGCGATGGCTCCTTGTCACTCCGGTGCCTCGATCCAATGGAGGCATTTGCTGTAGTCAAAGTTCCACTTCAAGCAGAGTTGCATCCTGATCACCGAGTCCCGATCCACGAATTCGGTGATGATCTTGTTGCCGTCGATCCGGGAAACTCCGACCTGCTTGTCGAAATCGATCTTCATCTGCTCTTCAAGCGCGAGGCTCGACAGCGCGTATTTGCGCTGAGCCTCCGGGTACTTGAGGAAAACTTCCTTGATCGCGTTGCGAAATTCAACGTCTTCGTAGAGTGCATCCGCCATGCCTGCCTCCTTGCTTTCGGTTGGTGTCACGTCTGTTCACCTGCATTCTGCGAGTCACCTCACGGAAGCGCGCGCCGTGTGTCACCTGAACGGGCTCATGCGCCTTTTGGCCTGGTCCGGTGGATGAGGCGCCTGTTGATCCAGCGTGTGTGCGCATACGGAACACTGCGCACACTGGTGCTACGGCCAGCGCGCAGCCCGTCGTGATCTACCTACCCGCCGGACGAGGATGGCGGCCGGCGCGTGCGCATCGCCGACGCGATCGTCGGCCATGCGTTCTTTGTGCAGGACATCGCCCGGTTTCATGCAGGAGGCCGGACTTCGGGGGTTCGACAGGATGGACGTGGTGCTCAGCGCGCTGATCGGGTGACGGGGCGGCGGGCCGGAGATGACCACGCCGGTGTGGCCGGGCACTTCCGTCGAGGTGCTGGCGGTAGCCAAGGCTCTGCTGCATGGTGGCGGGATGGGGAGGCGGGAGACAGGGGAGGAAGTGGTCCGTCGGGTGGGACGGGACGCTTTGAGTTTCCTGACCGAGGCAGGGTTCGCAACGCCGTCCGACATCGAAGGAGGTCTCGAGTACACCGGTCGAGGCCTGAAGATCGCTGTTTACCACTACTGGTGGGTCCATGAAATCGCGGTGAGGGCGTTCGTGGAAATGGCGGAAAAGCCCCTATCTCCATGCCGCCGGGCCGAAGTGGATAGCCTCTACGTCGAGTGCGGGCTTGGGGCACCGAATCATCTGCCGGGGACCGCAGGAAATGCGCGCCTGACGGAGGTCAGAGTACGGGCGTTCGCAAGTGCCTTGAGGGAGCTACTACCGTTCCTGCTTGGCGCCGACCGAGACGCACTCATTCGTAGGGCTTCAGCCCGCTGATTGCAGCATCCGGCTCGGCGCGAACACGGAACTTTGAGGCCAATCGAGTGATCAGGCGGCTCGTGTGAGAAACGAGGGCGTCACGGTGGGCTCCAACCGCCTTCTCGCCCTCGCCCCCCCACGCTCGCCGAAGCAGTACGGGCCGCGGCGACGAAGGCGTACCTGATCCTGGACGGGACGCTTCTGCCAAGATCAGGGGGCAAGGCCCCAGAGTTTCGGGGAGCGTACGGAGTCCAAGTGTGATGAGCCGGATCCTTGAACTCTGGCCGGCCCGGCCGCGGCCGCGGCCGCCTGGGCCGGGACCGGGCGGACCGCTCGGCCCGTGGAGCCGACGTGGACGGTGCCAGTCCGCCGTGGTTCGATCTCCGCGTCCCGCTCGATCTGGATGCGCTCCTCGCCGAGGATCCGGAAAACGTGACCGGGATCGACGTTCACCCACAGGGATGCGTCGAACTGCCGGATGGGTACGGCCATGTGTGTCGCGGCCAGGGAGCCCACGGCTCGGAGGTCCTTCGCCCGGCTCGATGCGGACAAGAACCTGGTGCCGATCGTGTCGTTGCGCAACTCCCACCCTTTCGAGCACGTCACGGTCGACAGGACGGCGGTCGCCTTCACCGATGATCTGGGGAACTCCATCACGCTGGATCTCGCGAGCCCCGATTTCGCCGCACGCTGACCCCTTGCCACCGGCGCCCACCGTGTCACAGGCACCTGCATGGATCTCCACACCGCTGGCGCCGAACAGACACGTGTTGTTGGTCGACCGTCCACGGACAGCGCGTTGGAGCGACACGATCCAGCCATTGAATCTCCCCGCACGGTGCAGATCAGCCACCGCGCTCTGATTCCGTTTACGGAGTGGGGGGACCACACGTGACGTCCGCATACGCGGAGTCCGACAGACCGGACTCCGACAGACCGGACTCCGACAGGCCCGCGCCCAGGCGGCCGTACGGCGCCCGTGGGCTCGGTGACCGGATCTTTCGGTACCAACTGACGGCCAGCGGTGTCGTCGTCCTCGCCATCATGGCCGCGGTCGGCCTGTTTCTTCTCCTGCGGGCCGGTCAGGCTCTCGGCGCCCGCGGGTTCTCCTTCCTCACCACCGCTGCCTGGCAGCCGGACGTCCACAACTTCGGCATCGCGGCCGTGCTCACCGGCACGCTGCTGATCGCCGTCGTCGCCGTGACGATCTCCGTGCCGCTCGCCGTCGGCACCGCGCTGTTCATCTCCGACGTGGCACCCCGCAGACTGCGCCGCACGCTCATGACGATGGTCGACCTGATGGCGGCGGTACCGTCCGTGGTGTACGGGCTGTGGGGGCTGTTCTTCCTCCAGCAGCATGTGATCGGGTTGTCCCGGTGGCTGTCCGACTGGTTTGGCTGGATCCCGCTGTTCGCGGTGGACGGCACCCAGCCCGGTGATCCGCTCGCCTCCGAGAGCGTCTACACGGCCTCCACCTTCGTCGCCGGGATCGTCGTCGCGCTCATGGTCGCGCCGATCCAGTGCTCGGTGATGCGCGAGGTCTTCGCACAGGCCCCGGCGGGCGAGCGGGAGGGCGCCTACGCGCTCGGCGCCACCCGATGGGGCATGATCCGCGCAGTCGTCCTGCCCTACGGCAAGGGCGGCATCATCGGCGGCACCATGCTGGGGTTGGGCCGGGCGCTCGGCGAGACCATCGCGGTCTATCTGATCATCTCGCCGGTCTTCACCATCCAGCCGCACATCCTGCAGACCGGCTCGAACTCGGTCTCCTCACTGATCGCCCTGCACTACGGAGACTCCTCCGAGTTCGGCATGTCGGCGCTGATGGCGGCGGGGCTGGCGCTGTTCCTGCTCACCCTGGCGGTCAACTTCACCGCCTCCACGGTCGTGGCCCGCTCCCGGTCCGGCGCACAGAGCGAGGCCTGAGATGACCGTCGTAGAAGTCGAGAAGACCACCCTTGGCCCGGAGGCGGCGCCCGTGCCGCCCGAGCCCGGTCCATTTCCCGACCAGCCCCGCCGTATCGGAGGCGTCTCACGCTCCGGTGTGCTGTCGCTGACCGGCGCCGCCGCCTCCGGGTTCTGCGTCACGATTCTGCTGTACGGCGAACTCGCCCCGTTCTCCGGTGTGTTGGGCTTCGCCGTCACCTTCTACCTGGCGTTTCTCGCCGTCTACGCGGTGTTGACAGGGATCGAAGAGGACCGGGAGGCCGTCCGTGACCGTGTGATGACGGTCGTGCTGTGGACGGCGGCCGCGCTGTTGTTCTCGGCGCTCGCCCTCGTCGTCGGCTTCACCGCCTGGCGTGGTAAGCAGGCGCTTCCGCACGGCAACTTCTTCACCCAGGACATGCAGGCGGCGGGGCCGCTCGACCCGCTGACGAACGGCGGCATCGCCCACGCGATGCTCGGTACGCTCATCATGATCGCGATCTCGCTGGCGATCACGGTCCCGCTCGGACTCGCCTGCGCCGTCTATCTCAACCAGATCCCGGGGCGCTTCTCCCGCTTCGTCCGCACCATCGTCGAGGCGATGACCGCGCTGCCGTCGATCGTGGCCGGCCTGATGGTGTACGCCACCTGGATCCTCGGCCTCGGCATGCAGAAGTCGGGCCTCGCGGCCGGGTTCGCGATCAGCGTGATGATGCTGCCGATCGTGATCCGCGCGGCGGACGTGGTGCTGCGGCTGGTGCCGGGGACGCTGACCGAGGCCGCGGAGGCGCTGGGCGCGCCGCGCTGGCGGACCGTCTGGCACGTGGTCCTGCCCACCGCCCGCTCCGGGCTCGCCACGGCCGTCATCCTCGGCACCGCGCGCGGCATCGGCGAGACCTCGCCCGTGCTGCTCACCGCGGGCTTCACGGCGGCCCTCAACGCGGACCCGACCGGCGGGCCGATGGTGTCCCTGCCGCTCGCCGTCTTCAACTTCGTCAAGTCGCCCGAACCCACCATGATCGCCCGCGGGTTCGGCGCGGCGGCCGTCCTCATGGCGCTGGTCCTGGTGCTGTTCGTGATCGCCCGCGTGATCGGCGGCCGTGGCCCCGGTCACCAGACCGGACGCCAGGCCCGCCGCACGGCCCGCGCCTCGCGCCGCGACGTGGCCCGCTTCGAGGAACTGCACGCTCCTGAGCTGACCTTGTTCGACGACGCCGCGCGCACCGACGACGGCCCGCGCACCGACGACGGCCCTCGCACCGAAGCAGCCCCTCGCACCGAATCCGCCTCCGCCCCTGCCACCGCCCCCGGAGAGAACGCCTGATGCGCAGCCACCTGACCAACGCTCTCCGACGCCTGCGCGCGCCGGCGACCCTCGGCGTCCTGCTCGGCGTGGTCGCCGGGCTGCTGGCCGGGCCCGCCGCCGCGCCGGCCGCCGCCGAGAGCTACACCCCGATCGCGGGCGCCGGCTCCACCTGGGCGGAGAACGCCGTCGACGAGTGGCGTCGCGCCGTCAACCAGTACGGCATGCGGATCAGCTACGCCGGCACCGGCTCCTCCGACGGCCGCCGTCAGTTCCTCAGCGGCACGGTCGACTTCGCGGTCTCGGACATCCCGTTCCAGACCAGCCCGACCGACGGCTCGGCCGCCGAACGTCCGTCCTCCGGGTCGTACGCGTACATGCCGATCGTGGCCGGCGGCACCGTCTTCATGTACCACCTGACCGTCAACGGCAAGCGGGTCACCAACCTCCGCCTCTCCGGAGACGTCGTCACCAAGATCTTCACCGGTGTCATCAAGACCTGGGACGACCCGGTGATCAAGGCCGACAACCCGGGGCTCCAGCTTCCGCACCGGCCCATCGTCCCCGTCGTCCGCTCCGACGGCTCCGGTTCCACCGCCCAGTTCACGCTGTGGATGGCGAACCAGCACAAGTCGCTGTGGCAGGCGTACTGCAAGCGCGTCGGCCGCTCCGGTGCCTGCGGCCAGACTTCGTACTTCCCGACCGTCTCCGGCATGATCGCCCAGTCCGGCGACCTCGGCGTCGCGGGCTACGTCGCCCAGAACTACGGTGAGGGCGCCATCGGTTACGTCAACTACTCGTACGCCCTCAACGCGCACTATCCGGTCGCCAAGGTTCTCAACCACGCGGGCTACTACACCGAGCCGACCCCGCAGAACGTCGCTGTCTCGCTCCTCAAGGCGAAGATCAACACGGACAAGGGTTCCTCGGACTACCTCACCCAGAAGCTCGAGGGCGTCTACCGCGACAGCGACCGCCGCAACTATCCGCTGTCCAGCTACTCGTACATGATCCTGCCGCTGAAGGTGCAGGGCACCTTGACCAAGGCCAAGGGCAAGACGCTCGGCGCGTTCTCCTACTACTTCATGTGCCAGGGCCAGCAGCAGGCGCCCAAACTCGGCTACTCACCGCTGCCGATCAACCTGGTCCGGGCGGGCTTCGAACAGATCCGCCGGATCCCGGGCGTGCAGGCGAAGAACATCGACATCAAGGGCTGCAACAACCCGACCTTCACCAGCGACGGCAGCAACAAGCTCGCCGAGACGGCTCCCTACCCCGCCGCCTGCGACAAGAAGGGCGCCGCGCCCTGCACCTCCGGCAGCGGAGGCGCCAAGGAGAAGTCCGGGTCCGGTGGTTCGAGCGGCGGCAGCGGCAGCGGCGCCGGCGGTGGCACCGGCAGTGGCGGTACGACATCCGGTGGCACGTCCGGCGTCTCGTCGACCGGCGGGACGACCGGCGGGAGTTCGGCAGGCGGTGGCGCGGCGAGCGGCGGCGGTCAGCCGTCCGTGGACCCCGACACCGGGCAGACGCTCGCTCCGGGCGGCTCCTTGGCCGGTGGCACCGCCGTCGACGGCACCATCGCCCTCGCCCAGCCGGTCGCCGTGGCCGGACGGCACGGCTGGACGAGCGCCCAGACGCTGATGCTGCTCGCGGCGGCCCTGATCCTCGGGCTGGTGCTGCTGCCGTCGGTCGTCTCCCGGGCGATCGCCGGACGCAGGGGCGGCAGCGACACCAAGGACCGCACGGACGGGAGTTCGCGATGAACGGACGGATGCGCGCGGTGAGCCGCATACGCAGACTGCTGGTGCGCCTCGTCGCGGGCGCCGCGGTGGGCGCCCTCGCCGGCCTCGCCGTCGCCCAGACCGCCCCGCCCGCGACCGCCGCGACCTCCACCGGGTCCGCCGTCACCGTCTCCGGGCGCGGCGAGTTCAAGGACATGAGGTTCACGGTCAGCCAGACCCGGCACCTCACCAGCCAGGCGATCAGCGTCACCTGGACCGGCGGCACTCCGACCACCTTCGCGGGCACGCTGTTCAACACCGACTTCGTGCAGATCATGCAGTGCTGGGGCGACGACGACGGCACCGTCCCGTCCAACCCGGGCCCGTCGCGCACCCAGTGCCAATACGGTGCCTCCCCGACCACCGACCGGGGCAGCTGGCCCGGCAACGAGTTCGACGACACCCGCAGGGTCTTCTACAGTGCCGACCCCGCCAACTACGGCCAGGACAACCGGTACGGCGCCGGTAACCCGTCGGGCGTGGGCGAGGTTCCCTTCAAGGCCGTCGACGGTACGCTGATCAGCAACAACACCCAGAACAACGCCCTGTTCAACCGCAACACCACCAACGAGGTCGACTTCGCGCGCACCAGCGCCGACGGCACCGGCCAGGAGTACTTCGAGGTACAGACCGCCAACGAGGCCCCGCATCTCGGCTGCGGCGTCCCCGTCACCTCGCACGGCGTCACCGAGCCCCGTTCCTGCTGGCTGGTGATCGTCCCGCAGGGCCACCTCGACCTGGACGGCAAGCCCTACGCCGACCACAGCCAGGTCAACGCCGGCTCCCCGGTCTCCTCCACCAACTGGCAGAACCGCATCGCGGTCAGGCTCGGCTTCAACAGCGTCGGCACCAACTGCGCCCTCGGCTCCGACGAGCGGGCCACCACCGGCAGCGAGCTCGCCGCCGACGCCATGACCAGCTGGCAGGCGACCCTGTGCCCGACCGGCACGGTGTACGGCTTCACCCAGCTCGGTGAGCCCGACACCCGGGCCCGCCTCATCGCGGACGGCTCCTCCGGACTCGCCTTCACCACCCGGGCGCTCGGCGCGGACGAGGGCACGACGGCCCCGAGCGACACCACCGTCTACGCGCCCACCGCGCTCTCCGGCACCGTCATCGGCTTCACCATCGAACGCAGACCCAGGGCCGGAGCCTCCGACGCGATCCGCAGACTCGCCGGAACCAAGGTCGAGTCCATCGACCTCAGCCCCCGCCTGGTCGCCAAGCTGCTCACCGAGTCCTACCGCAATTCCCCGTGGGGAGCGATCTCCGGCTCCACCGTCGCGAGCGGCTACGGCTGGGCGCAGGACAACCCGGCCGGCCTGGCGAGCGACCCCGAATTCATCGCGCTCAACCCGGAGTTCGCCGACCTGTCCGTCGCCGAGACCCCGGCCACCGACACCGACCTGCTCACCTCGCTCGGCCACAGCGACTCGGCGCGCGCGGTGTGGCAGTGGATCGTCTCCGACAAGGAGGCCCGCAGCTTCCTCACGGGTGTGCCCGACGACGACGGGATGCGCGTCAACCCGTACTACAGCACCAGCGCGGATGTGAACCCGACCGGCTTCGCCTTCGACCCGGTCGGCACCGACACGTACCCGAAGAGCGACCCGTGGTGCACGGTCCCGCCGGGCACCGGCGCCACCGAGAAGCAGTGCATGATCGACTTCCACCCGTACGTGTCCGACCTGCACAACGCGGCCCTGCACACCCGGCGCGCCGACAGCCTGTGGAAGGCCACCTGGGATCCGCTGGCCAGCCCGCCCGCGTTCAAGAGCCCCGGTCCGCAGACGGTCGGCTCCCGGTTCGTGATCACGGTCACCGACGCGGCCTCCGCCGCCCGTTACGGCCTCCAGACGGCACGGCTGCGGAACGCGTCCGGCGCGTTCGTCGCCCCCACGACCAAGTCCCTCACGGCCGCGGCGGGGAGCGCGTCCGGGGGCAGGGCACCCGAGATCAACCCCGCCAAGGCCACCGCGAAGGGCGCCTACCCGCTGGCCCAGCTGGTGTACGCGGCGGCCCGCCCGGCCAAACTCGACGCGGCGGCCCGCGAGGACTACGCGGCCCTGCTGACGTACGCGGCCGGCGGCGGCCAGGTCAGTGGCGCCGACCCGGGCCGCCTCCCCGCCGGATACGCCCCGCTGTCCAAGGCTCTGCGCGCCAGGACGGCCGAGGCCGCCAAGGACCTCGCCCAGTACACCGGGCCGTCGTCCGACGACGACAAGGGCGGCAGCGGTTCCGCCTCCGGCGGCTCCTCGTCCGGGGGCGGCGACTCCGCCGGCACCGGTGGAGCCTCGGGCGGCACCTCGGGCGGCGGTGGCTCGACCGGCGCAGGCGGTACGTCGGGCGGCGGTGACGCGACCCCCTCGCCGAGTGACCGGCCCTCGTACGACGGTGGCAAGGCCGTACAGACCACGGCCACCGGTGCCACGCCCGCCGACCCGGGGAACTCGCTCCGCTACGCCGTCCCGGTGGGCGCCGCGCTCGGTGCCGTCGCCGGCCTGGGCGCGCCCTTCGCCGGCGGCAGCCGAATGCGGCTGCCGCTGCGCCTGACGCTCCCCGGCGGTCGCACCGTGACCGTCATCCCCGCGCTCACCCTGCCGGAACGGCTGCGCAGGCTGCTGCCACCCCGCCGGCGCTGAGCGCCGGAGCCCGGGCC
>NZ_JBHVDX010000276.1:0-11410 GCF_042802555.1 Streptomyces sp. NPDC057474
AGTCCACACAACTCACGATGATCAACGGTGGCCGCACCCGTCTCCGCACCGGCCCCGACCAGCAAGATCACGATCTACAGCTGGAGTACTAGGCGGGCGGTGAGCAGCGGGTCCTCTGCGAGGTTCTCGAAGTTGCGGCCACCGCCCAGCACCCGCTGGATGTTGACGGTGGGGCCGAGCAGAACGTGAACGCCCTTGCGGCGCGCTTCGTCGCCGAGGATCTCTCCGGACCTGCGCAGTACGTCCACGTCCCAAGTCGCGCCGAGCGCGGCCAGGTTGGGCAGCAACAGCGCGGGGTCGCGCTCGTCGTTGAAGCGCTGGCCGCGCACGCCGTTGGGGCCGTCGGAGAGCAGCATCGGGGCCAGGCCGATCTCCGGGCAGCCGGGGACGTTCCAGGCGTCGGCACCGGTGAGCAGGGTGACCTTCTGCTCCAGGCTCAGGGAGTCGAGGCGGGTGCGCAGGGATGCTTCGTCCACGGGGAGCAGGCCGCTGCGGAGTTCGTGCGTCATGGGGGTTGTTCCTTGGGGTGTAGGCGGCTCAGTCCGCGCGGGCGAACACTCGGACGGGGAAGGAGCCGACGCCTCTGACGGCCGCCGGTACGGCGGTGACCAGGGTGCCCGTCCGGGGCAGAGTGACCAGGCGGGCCATGTTCTCGACGATCGGGATCCCCGCGCCGAGCAGACTGACGTGTGCTTCGCGCAGCGGCCTTGGGTCGGCGTCGTGGATGTCGTCGATGAGCACCGCGTCGATCCCGACGAAGGACACCTGTGCGTCGACGAGGTGGTGTGCCGCGTCCGGGCCGAGGTAGGGGGAGCCCGTGGCATAGGCGGGGGTCGCCCAGCGTGTGTCCCAGCCGGTGGCCAGCAGGACCGCGTGCCCAGCGAGGTCGAGTCCGTCGAAGTCGGCCGGCAGGTATTCACGCCGCCCGCCGGCCGGGGCCGGGACCACGACGGCGGGCACGTCCACCAGGCGGTCCAGCGACAGCGCGGCGATGTCCGCGCCGTGCCGGTCCATGTGCCGCGGGGCGTCCATGTAGGTGGCCGAGCCGCCGATGAAGGTGATCAGGTCAATACAGAACTCCCGGCCCTCGGCGATCTGGTCGACCGACTCCTCGTAGCCGATGTGCGGCCGCATCACCGGGGTCGGAAACCCGGGGAACGTCGCCACACCGTCCTCGAGGGGATGGCTCAGGTCGAGCAGGGTCATCAGTCCTGCTCCCCGCCGAACGTGGCGGCGGCCAAGGCTCGCCGGGCCTCCCGCCGCTTGGCCTGCTCGGCGGGGTCGGCGACCGGAGCGGACAGCAGGAGCTTCTGGGTATAGGGGTGTTGGGGCCTGTCGGTGACCTGGGTGGCGGGGCCCGACTCGACGATCTCGCCGCGGTGGATGACCGCGACCCGGTGGCTGATACGCCGGACCACTCCCAGCTGGTGGGAGATGAACAGGTAGGCGACATCGGTGCGTTGCTGGATCTCGATGAGGAGGTCGAGCACCAGGGCCTGGGTGGTGAGGTCCAGCGCGCTGGTCGGCTCGTCGCAGATGATCAGCTTCGGAGAACGGGTCAACGCCCGCGCGATGGCGATGCGCTGACGCTGGCCGCCGGAGAACTCGCGAGGCAGCCGCTGTCCGGAGTCGGCGGGCAGATGCACCTGCTCCAGGAGCTCGGCCACCCGAGCGCGAGCCGTACGGCGTTCCACACCCGCCGCTTCGAGCGGCTCGCTGAGGATGTCCTCGATGGTGAGGGCGGGGTTGAGGGACGAGTAGGGGTCCTGGAAGACGACCTGGAGGTCGGCGGCCAGAGCCCGGCGCTCGCGGGGCGATGCGCCGGCGATGTCCTTGCCGTCGAACACGATCGAGCCGGAGGCCACCGGGTTCAGGCCGAGGACGGCCCGTCCGATGGTGGTCTTGCCGGAACCGGACTCCCCCACGATGCCGAGGGTCTCCCCCGGACTGACATGGAGGCTGACGCCATCGAGCGCACGGAACGGCTTGCGGCCCCGGCCCTTCGCCGCGAACTCGACGACCAGGTCGCTGACTTCGAGGATCGGAGCGGTCTTCGGGCTCATCGGGCACCTGCCGGGGGTACGGCATCGGCGTCTGCGCCGAGCGGCGGGCGGGGGTCGGCGTGCTCCAGGCCGGAGGCCAGGAGGGCGCGGGTGTACTCGTGCTGCGGAGTGGCGAAGATCTGTTGCGCCGGCGCGGTCTCCACCAGATGTCCGTCGCGCATGACGGCGACCCGGTCGCGCAGGTCCGCCACCACGCCGAGGTCGTGGGTGACCAGCAGCATGCTCATGCCGGTCTCCTTCTGCAGGCCGCGCAGCAGGTCCAGCACCTCGGCCTGGACGGTGACGTCCAGGGCCGTCGTCGGCTCGTCGGCGACCAGGAATTCCGGGTCGCAGGAGACCGCGCCGGCGATCAGGACGCGCTGAGCGAGGCCGCCGGAGAGCTGGTGCGGGTAGTCCTCGAAGGTCTTGCGCGGGTCGGCCACGCCGACCCGGTCCAGCAGGTCGAGCGCCCGGGTGGTCGCCGCCTGCCGGGACAGGCCCAGGTGCCGCCGCAGAGGTACGACGAGCTGGCGGCCGACGGTGAACGAGGGGTCGAGGTTGGTCATGGGGTCCTGCGGAATGTAGGCCATGTGCCGGCCTCGCAGGTCCTGCCACCGCCCGGAGGACAACCGGGTCAGGTCGTGGTCGCCCATGCGCAGGGCGGTCGCCTCCACCCGGGACTCGCGCGGGAGCAGGCCGAGCAGCGCGAAGGCGGTCTGGGACTTGCCGGATCCGGACTCACCAACCAGGCCGAGCACCTCACCCGGGCGGACCGCGAGGCTGATGCCGTGCACGACCTCCTTGTCATTGCCGTCGGGCTGCGCGTAGGACACGCGCAGGTCACTGGCCTCGACCAGCGCGTCCTGCCGCGACTCGACGACCGCCGGTGCCGCCTTTGGTGCGGAGGCTCGCTTGACCCGCTTGTGGCCGACGCGGCCGTCCCCGGTCAGGACGTCGCCGAGCGCGGCGCCGAGGATGCCGAAGCAGGCGGCGGTGATGCCGATGGCGAGGCCGGGCGGGTACAGCAGCGACGGCGCCGTGTAGATGTTGCGCTGCGCGTCGTTGACCATCGCGCCCCAGCTTGCGGAGGTGGTGTCGCCGACGCCGAGGTACTGCAGTCCGGCCTGGGTGACGATCACCTGTCCGACAAGCAGCGTCGCCCAGATCACCAGGGGCGGACGTACGACGGTGAGGATGTGACGGCGCACGATCCGGGCCTCGCTCAGTCCAGAGACGCGGGCAGCGTCGACGTACAGCTCGCCGCGTACTCCGCGCACCGCGGAACGGGTCAACTGGAAGGCTCCGGGAGCCAGCAGGACACCGAAGGCGACCATCGAGGGGACGATGGAGGACCCGAGGGCGGCGATGACCGCCAGCAGCGCGATGACCGCCGGGATGGACTGCAGCAGGTTGCCGATCCAGGTGGCCACCGAGTCGAAGCGTCCGCCGCGGTAGCCCGAGAGCAGGCCCGCCGGGACGCCCAGGACGATCGCGGTGCCGAGGGCGATGGCGGCGGACAGCAAGCTGGAGCGCCCGCCGTGCAAGAGCCGGGCGAAGACGTCCCGACCGCTGCCGTCCCCGCCCAGCAGGTGGCCACTACCGGGCTGGGCGAGCACCAGATTGAGGTCGACCTTGGTCGGGGACTGGCTTGTCAGCAGCGGGGCGAACACGCTCGCCAGCACGATCAGGATCAGCACGGCGAGGGCGACCGCGGCCAGCGGGCGGCTGATCAGGGCGCGCAGGACGCCCCGGCGCCGTACCGCTTCGGCGGGCTGGGCGGTGACCGCGTCGAGGGCGCCGACGGCCGGGAGTTGGGGAAGATTGCTCATGAGATACGCACCTTCGGGTTGACCCAGGCCTGGGCCAGGTCGAGCACGAGGTTCACGGCGACCACCAGCAACACCATGATCAGCATCACGCCCATCACCATCGGGATGTCCCGGGACGTGGTCGCGGTGTTGGCGAGCGATCCCAGGCCCGGCAGGGCGAAGACGTTCTCGACCACGATGGTTCCGCTGAGCAGACCGATGAACCAGAGCGACATGGTGGTGAGCGAGGTGGGCGCGGCGTTGCGCAGCACGTTGACCACGAGCAGCCGCCGGGTGGTCAGGCCGCGGCTGCGCAGGGTGCGGACGTAGTCGGCCTGGAGGACCTGGACGGTGGCGTTGCGGGCCTGCTGGGCGATGGCCGCCGTCGCGCCGAGCACCAGCGCGGTGATGGGCAGGAAGACGGACGAGAACCAGTCGCCCGGTGACTCGGTAAAGGGTACGTAGCCGGTCGCGGGGAACCATCCGAGGTCCACGGCGAAGACCGACGACAGGACCAGGGCCAGCCAGAAGCCGGGGAAGGCGTATCCGGCCACGACGAAGGTCTGGAGGATCGGGTCGAGCGCGCCGCGGCGGACGGCCGCCCAGGTGCCGACGGCGATGCCCAGGACACCGGAGACCAGGGTGGCTCCGACAGCCAGCACCAGCGTCACGGGCAGCCGCGCCGAGAGCGCGTCGGACACCGAATCGCTGGTGGTCCAGGAGGTGCCCAGGTCGCCGCGCACGGCGTGGGACAGCCACTCGCCGTACTGGCTGACCAGCGGCTTGTCGAGCCCGAGCTGGTGACGCTTCACCTCGATCTGGGCCGCTGTCGCCGTGTTTCCGGAGAGGCTCGCCGCGATGTCGCCGCTGAAGGCGTGCAGCACGAAGAACGTCAGGGTGACGACCACTAGAACCGTTACAAACGGTTTACCTCGCGACAGGCCGCTGGAGGCATATGGGCGCATAGTCACACCGTAAACACAATACGAGTGTTCAGTTATGGATGCGCGCCATCGCGACGGCGCCGATCTCGACTCGGAGGCCGTCCGAGGCCAGGTCAGGGGCGGCCTGGGCCAACCAGGGCACTTCTCGTTCCCCCACCTTGTTCCGCAGCACCTCGCCCATCATGTCCAGTGCAGAGTCGGTCAACTCCGCGTGCAGCGTCCTGACCTCCACGACGTCGCCCCAGTCGTAGCCGCGCCGAGCAATGGCCTCGCTCAGCGCTGCGACGGCCGCCTCGGCCTCGGCCTCGAAGGAGGAGGGGGTGCTGCCGTCGGTCAGCCGGCCGTGATGGCCGAGACTCTCCAGCCGGTCGGTCGGCGTCGCACCGTCCGATCCCAGGCGCCGGTGCCGTGCCCACCCGGGACCCGCGGACGCACCTTCGCCCTCCTTCCTGCCCCGGCGGTAGAGGTCGACGAAGAGGTCCATCCCGGCCCGCATGTCCCGCTCCGGATCCAGCAGCCACTGCGTCTGCAGACCGTCACTCACCGCCATGAACAGCTGGACCGTCGCCTCCCGCTCAGCCTCCCCCAACGACGCCAGATCCTCCGCCAGAACGGTCCGGACCTGCTCACGGGCCTCTTCATACCGTTCCACGAACCAGGTGTGCGCCGGATGCTCCGGATCGGCCGCCTCCGCCGCCAGCGTCGCGAACAGCCGCACCAACCCCGGCTTCGACATGTTGTAGGCGACCAGATTGCGGAAGTAGCCGACCGAGCCGGCGAGTGCCGGGTCGGTCGGAAGCCACTGGAGGGTGAGCCGCTCGCGTTCTTCGAGTACGGCCGTCAGCAGCGCGTCCTTGCTCCCGAAGTGATGCAGGATCCCCGACGCCGACACCCCCGTCCCCGCCGCGATGTCCCTGAGCGACGAACCCCGATACCCCTGCTCCGCGAACGCGCCCACCGCCGCCGCAAGAATCTCCGCCCGCCGCGCCTCCCCCTTCGCATACGCACGACGCCCCACCCGCACCCCAGCCTCCGCCACAACCACTCCCTCCCCGACACCACGGCACACCCATTCAGTATTGCCGGAGTCGGGGCCGAACGATCGTGTGGCTCAGGAAGATCGCTGGCCGCAGGAGTACGGTCAGCCGTCGCGGCGAAGGACGAGTGGTCGCGCTGTCGGCCAAGGCGACGCCGGCCGGCGCTCGGCGTGAGGCGTCTCGTGCCGCCGACGCCCCGCACGGTCGGCGACCCCATACTGGCCCGCGACGGAGGCGATCCCTGCCCGCTCCACTGTTCTTGTGCGCCATGAGGCGAAGGCCGACCACCTGCTCGGCGATGCGGGGAGACCCTTCGTGAAACGGACGCCTTGAGCGTTCTGGGTGGTTTGCAGGGCTGCGCCTTAAGCGGCGTCGCCCGCGGCGGGCTCGTCCAGGTCGGGGAAGTACGGTCCTGCCGCCTCGCCCGGCCGCACCACGGCGGACCTGGGCCGGTCGTCGTGCAGCAGGCGGGTCGCGTCGGTCTTCGCGTAGTGCCCGGCGGGATCGGTGGCGTTCTTGGCCAGGTCGATCAGGGAGAGGTCGATGTCGGCCACCACTAGGCCCTCTGCGTGCTCGTCGAGCTGCTCGCCAAGGAGCGCGCCGTCGGGGCCGTAGATACGCGAGCTGCCCGCGCCGGCGGTCAGCAGGGCACGGTGTTCGTCCGTGGTGGCGAAGGTCTCGATACCGCGCTCGCCGAGCACCTGGGTCGGAGCGATGACGAAACAGCCGCCCTCCAGGGCGTACGTCTGCGTGACCGCCATGTTGACCTCGGCACCCAGCGCGTAGGCGATGCCCTTGTAGAGCCCGAACGCGGGCCACGCGGCGATGTGCACCTGTTCGTGCTGGGCGTACATCGCGTACTTGTTCAGCGGCTGGAGGTGTTCCCAGCAGTTCAGCGCGCCGAGCCGACCGAGCGGGGTGTCTACGACCTTGAGATGGCTGCCGTCGCTCTCCCCGAACAGGCTGCGCTCGACGTGGGTGGGCTTGAGCTTGCGACGGTGGAGGACGACGGCACCGTCGGGCCCGATGAGGGTCTGCGCCATGTAGAGGCTGCCATGGTCCTTCTCGCTGTAGCCCAGGGCGACGGTGACGCCGGTACGGCGGGCGGCCTGCCGGATGGCGGTGAGGTGTTTGTCGTCCACGGTCAGGGAGTTCGCGTGGTAACGGGCGATGTACGGCATCTGGCCGGCGACCGCACCCAGCCACAGGAACAGGGGGTAGCCGGGGATCCAGGTTTCGGGAAAGGCGACCAGGGCCACGTCCTGGGCGGCGGCGTCCTCGATGAGCCCGATGGTCTTCCCGACGGTGGCGTCGGCGTCGAGCCACACGGGCTCGGCCTGGACGGCGGCGACACGGTAGGCGGTCGGCATGGCTGCCTCCTGGTAGGTGGGTCTTGCGAGGTGCCCCGACCGTAGGAGGCGCAGGCGCGGCGGGTGCGGCGTTCCGCGCATGGGTGTGCGGCGTTTTCTGCAGTCGTCGGCTTTCCAAGACCCGGGCGTCCAGCCGTACCGCTGCGGGGGTAGTGGGCGTGTCAGGCCTCGCGGCCGTACGCCGCTCGCACTTCCGCGGGAGTCCGGCTGTAGGCGCGGACGAAGGCACGGGTGAAGGTGGTGCGGTCGGTGAAGCCGCAGCGGGCGGCGACGGCGGACACCGTGAGGGCGGCATACCGCGGGTCGGTCAGGGTGCGGTGAGCGGCGCGCAGTCGCTCGGCCCGGATGAAAGCCGCGGGCGAGGTGCCGTCGGCGGCGAACAGCTCGGCCGTGTAGCGCAGGGAGACGCCGTGGCGACGGGCCAGGGTTTCAGGGGTCAGTCGTGCGTCGGCAAGGTGGTCTCGGACGAACACCCGCATCGCGGCGAGCAGCGCGGCTCTCCCGCCGGGCACGCCGGAGGCGTCGCCGGCCGTCGCCCGCAGTGCGGTGGAGAGGAGGTCGACGGCCGTCACGCCAAGTTCGGCACGCTGGTCCCCGGTGAGGTCGTCGCAGGTGTCGGCCAGTTCTCGGAGGTACGCGGCCAGGACCCGGACCGCTGGATGCCGGGCGGGAAGCGCAAGCCCGCACAGATCCTCCACGCGGCCGACCCGGTCGCGCAGCTGGCCGCGGGGCATCTGCAGCACCAGCTCCTGCGTGTCGGTCGGGAATCGGAGTTCGTAGGGCCGTGAGGCGTCGTACAGCGCCCCGCCGCCGTGCGCCAGTCCGGCCTCACGCCCGCCTTGGAGGACGGACCCCTCGCCGTCGAGGTGGAGTGAGAACAGGTAGTCGTCACGAGGCTCGGTGCGAATCAGGCGGGACGAACGGACGACGACCGACAGCCCTCGCGTGCGGACCTCGGTGAGCGTGACAGATGGCCCCAGGACGCTGGAGCGCACCGAACCACGGAAGGACCCGGACACTGAGCCCAGTGACAGCGGCACGAAGCTTTCGGTGATGACCTGGGCCCATTCGTCCGGACTCCTGGCGACGAGGACTCCCATGGGTCCCAGTATGTTCCGGAGACGCTTCGCCATGTCAACGCATCGGCGATCACATCAGGGGCAGCGCGAGCCGAGAGGCCGACCGACACTCCGGCTCCGTGCCCCGCGGACACACCGCTCCAAGTGCTCTTCAGCGCCCGTTACGCCCGGTGCCGGGCGTCGAAGTGGGCGGAGTGGGCGGTAAGCTTGCCCAGCAGATCGATGAGGGTGCGCTGCTCCTCCTCGCTGAGCGAGCCGGCCCACTCCTGCTCCCGCTCGTTGTGCGCCCGGAAGGCCGAGGTGATCGCCTCCAGACCGGCGTCGGTGAGGCGAAGCTGGACCGCGCGCCCGTCGTACGCCGCGCGCTCCTTGCTGACCAGGCCGTCCCGCTCCAGCGTGCCCACCAGTGCCGACACGGCCGCGCGGCTCATGCCGGACAGTTCCGCGACCTTCTTGGCCTCGACCGGACTCGACAGCCAGATCGCGAACAGCACCCGGAATCCGGGCCACGACCAGCCGCGCGGCCGGTGCACGGTGGACTCCAGGTCGTACACGAGCATGTTGGCGGCGCGATGCAGCGTGAGCACCAGCCGTATGGCGAGCGGGTCGACACCGGGCAGTTCTCGGCCGGTCCGCTGGACGGCGTGGTCGATGAACGACCAGAAGTGCAAGTGCCCGGCGTCGGGCTGTTCCTGGGTCACACCCGGAGTGTAGGCCGGGCGGCGCACCGGGACTGATGCCCGGTGTTGACCGCACAAGGTTTCCGGCGAGTAATAAAATCCCTTTACTCCAGAGCTTCTCAAGCCCTTGCACCAGAGCTACAGTCCCAAACTAATCAAAGCTTTGATTGCCTTCTTTGATTCAGATATCGGCAATTTTGTTCCGCATCCCCTGATGGACAGGTCCAGGGAGTCCCTCATGCCCGAAGCCCTCGCCCCACCCAGTCCCGCCGCCCTCCGTGCCTGCATGGCGCGGTTCGCGACCGGCGTCACTGTCGTCACGTACGACGGTGAGGACAGCCCGCGCGGCGCGACGATGAACTCGTTCACGTCCGTCTCGGCCGATCCCCCGCTGGTGCTGATCAGCGTCGCCCACCGAGCCCGCTGCCACGACCAGCTCCTCGACCGGCCGTTCTGCGTGAACATCCTGGGCGCCGAACAGGAGCCGCTGGCACGGCAGTTCGCGGGCGGGCCGGGAGCTGCCGAACCCCGTTGGACGGCTGGCGCCCGTGTCCCCCGCCTCGACAATCCGCTCGCCTGGGTGGAGTGCGAGCCCTGGCGTGCGTACGACGGGGGCGACCACACCCTCGTCCTCGGCCGCGTCACCGACCTCGGACACCGCGACGGCGACGCCCTCACCTACGCCTGGAGCCGATTCGGCACCCTCGCCGAATCCGCCGACGGCATCGAGCACCTCTTCTAGAAGTCCCTCAACTTCCGCAAGGAGCACCGCACATGGCCGCCCGTACTGGCAAGGAATACCTGGAGCGCCTCGCCGCGTCCCGCCCCACCGTCCACATCCAGGGCGAAACCCTCACCGGCGGCGTCCAGGACCATCCCGCCTTCCGCAACGTGGTCCAGACGTACGCCGAGCTGTATGACCTCCAGCACACCGACGAGCACAAGGACACCCTCACCTACACCTCCCCCTCCTCCGGTGAGCCGGTCGCTACCTCCTTCCTCACCCCGAGGACCCCGGAGGACCTGGTCAAGCGCCGCAAGGCGGTCAAGGTGTGGGCCGACCACAGCAACGGCATGCTCGGCCGCACCGGCGACTACATGAACAGTTCCCTCATGGCCCTCGCCTCCGCCGCCGACTGGTTCGCCCAGGCCAACCCGGCGTTCGGCGAGAACATCCGCCGCTACTACGAGAAGGTCCGCGAAGAGGACCTGTTGTGCACGCACACGCTGATCCCGCCGCAGGTCAACCGGTCCGTGGCCGGCACCCAGCAGGCCGGCGGCAAGCTCGCGGCACGCATCGTGAAGGAGGACGACAACGGCGTCGTGATCCACGGGGCGCGCATGCTGGCCACCATCGCCCCGTTCGCCGACGAGATGCTCGTCTTCCCCTCGACGGTGCTGCGCGGCACCCCCGAGGACAAGCCGTACTCCTACGCCTTCGCCATCCCCAACGACACCCCCGGCCTGCGCTACATCGCCCGCGAGCCCCTCGACTACGACCGCTCGCGCCACGACCACCCCCTCGCCTCCCGCTTCGAGGAGTCCGACTGCGTGGTCGTCTTCGACAACGTGCACGTGCCCTACGAGCGCTGCTTCGCCCTCGGCGACGCCGAGCTGTGCAACGGCTTCTACTCGCAGACCGCGTCCGTGGTGCACATGACCCACCAGGTGGTCACCCGCACCACCGCCAAGACCGAGTACATCCTCGGCCTGGTGTCCCTGCTGACCGAGGCCATCGGCATCGAGCAGTTCCAGCACGTCCAGGAGGACATCGCCGAGATCATCACCACCCTGGAGATGCTCCGGGCCTTCCTGCGGGCCGCCGAGGCCGACGCCGAGATCAACGAGTACGGCGTCCTCACCCCGGCCTTCGCCCCGCTCAACGCCGCCCGCAACCTCTACCCCAAGCTCTACCAGCGCTTCCCGCAGATCCTGCGCAAGCTCGGCGCCTCCGGCCTGATGGCCACCCCGACCGAACTCGACATCACCGGCCCGGCCGCCGAGGACATCGAGGCCTACCTGCAGTCCGCGACCCTGACCGGCGCCGACCGCGTCAAGCTGTTCCGGCTGGTCTGGGACACCTGCATCTCCGCGTTCTCCAGCCGCCAGGCGCTGTACGAGTACTACTTCTTCGGCGACCCGGTGCGCATGGCGGGCGCGTACGTGAAGTCGTACGACCGCGAGCCCTACAAGGCCAAAGTGCAGGCGTTCCTTGAGCGCTCCTGACGCCCCGTCCGCGGGGAATCCACATCGAAGGTCATCGCCGACACCTCAGCCCCCTACTCACCGAGGACGGCGGCCTCACCCCGCAGATCGGAGCCGGCACATGACCGGCAACCCCGAGGGACTGTCCCGCACCGATTCGAAGATCGTCCACGTCGCCTTCGGCGGCGTCCACACCCCCGGTTTCGGAGCCATTTCATGACCACGCCCGCGAACACGAACGCCCC
>NZ_JBHVDX010000277.1:0-11368 GCF_042802555.1 Streptomyces sp. NPDC057474
GGTTCACGTGCGGTTCGCCGCTCGGCGTCGCGTCACGAAGCCGTGCGGTTCGCGCCCTTGCGTCGCGTCATCACGAAGATCACGCCGCCCGCGGCGACGAGGCCCGCCGCGCCGATCGCGATCGGGATGGCGTTGCCGCCGCCCGTCTCGGCGAGGTCGCCGGAGTCACCGCCGTTGGGGGAGGGGGCGCTCGAGGGCTTGTCGGACGTGGTGTTGTCGGAGTCCGAGGGGGACGGGGAGGGCGACGACTCGGTCTTCGGAGTCTCGTCGGCCGGCGGGTTCTCGTCGGTCGGCGGCTGCTCCTCCGCCGGGGGCTGCTCGTCCGCCGGCGGCTGCTCCTCGGCGGGCGGCTGGTCGCCGGACGGGGGCTGCTCCTCCGCCGGGGGGTTCTCCTCGGCCGGCGGCTGCTCCGTCGTGCAGTCCTTCGTGCCGCCGTTCCAGGCCGCGATCAGCTTGTCCTTGATGACGGGGCGGTCGGGGCCCTTGGGGACGTCGCCGTGTTCGAAGCCGTCCTTCGCGTCGAGCTTGCCGTCGAACTTCACGGCGCCCCGGTAGAGGTCGATCTGGGCGTAGCAGCCCGCGTCGGGGACCGCGATGTCCAGGGAGTCCGTCGCGCCCTGCTTGACCGTGACCGTGTCGAAGTCGACGAAGACCTGCTCGCCGGAGGTGCCGAAGGTCGGGCCGTGGGCGAGGTAGGACGCGAGGGAGACCGTGCAGGTCGTGGCGTCGGAGGCGGCGCGGACCTTGACGTGGACCTTGCCGTCCTCGGTGGGCTTGAGGTTCTGGTCGTCGAGCTTGACCCAGTCGGCGAACTTCACGCCGTCCAGCGAGAACTCGCAGCGGTCGGTCTCGGTGGGCGTGCCCGCGCCCTGGCCGGGGGCGTAGCTCTTCTTGCCCCAGCCGTCACCGCCGGGCGTGCCGTGGGCGAAGGCCGGGCCGGAGACCGCCGCGCTCAGCGCAAGAGCGGCGATACCCGTCCCCACCAGGCGGCTCACGATGACACGTCTCGCTATGGACATGCAGATCCCATTCTCGAACTCGGAACGTACGAGACCCGGGGCGCGGCGGCAGGACGGCAGCACGAAGTCGCGTCGGGCCGCGCCAGGGTGTGAGTGGTTGAAGAAAACACCGGGCTCATTGGTCACTTGAGCCACAGAGTCTGCACATCGTTTACCAAGGGGTAGGGGCTGTCAACCTCGGGAAATGCCCGTCCGGTGCCCGCCTGGGCGGCCTCTCAGGCACACCCGCGCCACACGCGAGGCACATATAGGACACAAAGGGAATCTCTCCCTCCGGGGCCTGCGGGGACCCCATGCGCACCCCAAGGCCAGGTCGCCCAACCGCAAAGGGTTCACCAACGCGCCGCTTTGCCAACGGGAGTTGACATGGGACGGATTTGACAACCCCGTCCCTCGCTCCCGAATCTACGTTCATGACATCCATTTTCATTATCGGCGTCAAGGGTGCCGCCGAGAGCGAGCGGGGTGACGGTCCATGCGCGTGGCCTTCGTAGGCAAGGGCGGCAGCGGCAAGACGACCCTCTCCGCGCTCTTCGCACGGCACCTCGCCCGGTCGGGTGCGCCGCTCGTGGCGATCGACGGTGACATCAACCAGCATCTGGCGCACGCGCTCGGCCTCGACGAGGACGACGACTTCGGCGCGCCGCCCCTGAGTTCGCGCACCGGCGAGATCAAGGACCATCTGCGGGGCACGAACCCGCGGATCGTCTCCCGCGCGGCCATGGTCAAGACGACCCCGCCGGGCCGGGGTTCGCGGCTGCTGCGGCTGCTCGGGGACGACGACGTCCACGGCCGGCACGTCGAGCGCGTCGACGGCGTGCCGCTCATGGTCACCGGTGCCTTCGACGAGAGCGACCTCGGCGTGGCCTGTTACCACTCCAAGCTCGGCGCGGTGGAGCTGTACCTCAACCATCTCGTCGACGGGCCCGGCGAGTACGTCGTCGTCGACATGACCGCCGGCGCGGACGCCTTCGCCTCCGGGCTCTTCACCCGGTTCGACATGACCTTCCTGGTCGTCGAGCCGACGCGGAAGAGCGTGTCCGTGTACCGGCAGTACCGGGAGCACGCCGCCGAGTTCGGCATCCCGATCGCCGTCGTCGGCAACAAGGTCACCGGCGAGGACGACCTGCTCTTCCTCAAGGAGCACGTCGGCGACGACCTGCTGGCGCACTGCGTGCAGTCGTCATACGTCCGCGCGCAGGAACAGGGGCGGGAGCAGGGCGAGTTGGAGTCGCACAACCTGCACGCGCTGACGCGGCTGAAGGCCGCCGTCGACGCCCGTACGAAGGACTGGGCCACCTTCCAGCGCCACGCCGTCGAGTTCCACCTCCGCAACGCCGCCGCCTGGGCCAACGACGCCACCGGGCACGACCTGGCCGCCCAGGTGGACCCCGAGTTCCGCCACGGACCGGAGGCGCTGACCGCCGCCGGGTCCGCCTCCCCGTCCATAGTCTCCTTCTGATCAGAACAGGAACATCCATGTCGCTCGACGTCTCCCCGCAGCTGCTCGCCGATGCCGAGAAGGGCGAGGTGCGGGAGGAGGAGTTCGTGGAAACGGTCCGTACGTCGCTGCCGTACGCGTACGACCTGATCGCCTCGCTCGTCGGTGAACTGCGCGCGGGCACCGCCGAGTTCGCCGACAACCAGACCCCGCCGCCGTCGGAGCGGGAGCGGGGTCAGCTGCTGCGGGCGCTGTCCAGCGACGCGATCCGGGGGAGCCTGGAGCGGCACTTCGGGGTGGCGCTCGCCTTCCAGAACTGCCACCGGGTGGCGGTCTTCCCGACCGAGGCGCGCGGCGGTGCGACGTACACCCGCTTCACCTCGCTGCGGTCACAGATCCTCAACCAGTCGCCGGAGTTCCGCGACTGCTGACGCCCGAGGATGCGGCCGAGCACGCGCCCGAACACGCGCCCGAACACGCGACTGCACCGCCGGGCCCAGCCAGCCCCGCAACAGGCCAGAACCGGCCACCCACCGCCCCCTCCGCACCCCTCCGCGGAGGGGGCGGTCGGCTCGACACGCCGGATCCCAAGAGGCGTACGGGGGCGCATTACCGGCGTACGGCTGCATGGACGGGCGGGGGCGGAGGCGTCCGTGTGTGCGGCTTCGGGCTGTTCGTGCGGGCGGTTTCGTCCCGATCGCGCCCGATCTCGCCCGGTCCTGTCGGTCTCGTGTGTGGCGGTCGCGTGCCTGGTGGGTGCTTGGTGCGTGCCGGTCCGTGCGCCACCGCGTGCGGCCGTGTGATTTACGCCGTCACAAGTTGGCCTGCTTGCGATCACACAAGGTGAATAATGGGGCCTGAGGGCGTCTCAGCGACAGAGAGGGCCGCCGTGGGGACCGACAGGGACAGTGCCGTTTCCCGTCAGCGCTTCGACGTGGCCGACGCCGCGCCGTTGCTGATCGACGCGGGCGGGTTCGTGACGAGCTGGACCCGGGACGCGGAGCGGCTCTTCGGGTATCCGGCGGCCGAGATCCTGGGCCGCAGCGTCCGTACGCTCCTGGCCGACGAGGACGGCGAGCGCATAGGCCGACTGGCGGAATCCCATCGCGCCCTCGGCGGCTGGTCCGGCATCCTCACCGCCCGCCACCGCGACGGCCACCGCGTCAAGGTGATGGTCCGCGTCGTCCCCACACGGGAAGCGCCCACGTCGGCCGGTTCCGCCGCTTCCGCCGCTTCCGCCGGTTCCGCCGGTTCCGCCGGTTCCGCCGCTTCCGCCGACGCGACGACCTCGTCGCCGGCCCCCGCCGCCTGGCCCGCGCCACGCCCCGGTTACCCCGACGCACCCCGGTCCGCCACGCCACCTCCGCCCGCGCCTCCGGTTCCCTCCCCGTCCCCGTGCCCGTGCCCGTCCCCGTCGCCGATTCCGCCCTCGCCCGAGAGCGAGCGCGCACCGGCCCGGGAGCACGGCGCCGGGCCGACCGCCCAGGACGCCAGTGGCCCGCCGGCCCGGCAGGCCACGCCCGCCCCCGCCTCCCCCGGGCCCCTTGACGCCGCCCACTGGGTGGCCCTCGTATCCGACGCCACCGAGGCCCCCGGCTGGGACATGAGCCGGACGGTGCTGGAGCGGATGACTGCGCGGTCGCCGGTCGGGATCGCGATAGTGGATACGGAGCTGCGGTTCGTGTGGTCGAACGCGGCGCTGGAGCGGTTCGGGGGCGGGCGGGCGCACGAAAGGGTGGGGCTGAGGCTCGCGGAGGTGCAGCCGGGGCTCGACGCGGAGCGCATCGAGGCGCAGATGCGGCAGGTGCTGGAGACCGGTGTGCCGGTGCTCGACTACGAACACGTGGGCCGGGTGCGGTCGTCGCCGTACCGCGAGACCGCGCACGCGATGTCGTTCACGCGGCTGGATGACGATCACGGCCGGCCCATCGGCGTGTACTACACGGTGGTGGACGTGTCGGAGCGGCACCGCGCCCGCACCCGGCTGGCCCTGCTGGACCGGGCCGGCGAGCACATCGGCCGGACCCTCGACGTACGGCGGACCGCGCAGGAGCTGGCGGACGTGGTCGTCCCGGCGCTCGCCGACTTCGTGACCGTGGACCTGCTGGACTCCGTGGTGCGCGGCGCCGAGCCGGGCCCCCTCGGCGACGGGTCCGTCCCGCTGCGACGGATCGCCCAGCAGTCCGTGCACGCCGGGGTGCCGGAGGCCGTCCTGGAGGTCGGCGCGGTCGCCTCGTACGCGGCCGGATCGCCCCCGGTGCGGGCGCTGGTCGACGGCCTGTCGTGGTCGGAGCCGAGGCTCGACCCGCTGTCGGCGGAGTGGGCCAAGGCCATCCCGGGCGACCGGACGGTGCCCGTGGAGGCACTCGGGCTGCACAGCGTGATGATCGTGCCGGTGCGGGCGCGCGGCATCACGCTCGGCATCACCACGTTCTTCCGGCGCGACCGGCAGGACCCCTTCGACGCGGTCGACCTGGGCCTCGCCGAGGAGTTGGTCGGCCGGGCCGCCGTCTGCGTCGACAACGCCCGCCGCTACACGCGCGAGCGTGACGCCGCCCTCGTCCTCCAGCGCAGCCTGCTGCCGCGCCGGCTGCCCGAGCAGGACGCGGCCGAGGTCGCCGCCCGCTACCGGCCCGCCGACGAACTGACCGGCCTCGGCGGCGACTGGTACGACGTCATCCCGCTCTCCGGTGCCCGCGTCGCCCTCGTCATCGGCGAGGTCGCGGGCCACGGCATCGACGGCGCCGCCGCCATGGGCCGCCTCCGTACGGCCGTACGCACCCTCGCCGACCTCGATCTGCCGCCGGACGAGGTGCTCGCCCACCTCGACGACATGGTCGCCAAGTCGGCGCGCCAGGAGGGTGCCGAGCCGGGCGGGGGCAGCGGCCAGACGGTCGGGGCTCGCTGTCTGTACGTCGTCCACGACCCGGTGTCCGGGAGGTGCGCGATGGCCGCCGCCGGGCCGTTCGCCCCTGCCCTGGTGGCCCCCGACGGCACGGTCACCTTCCCCGAGCTTCCCGAAGGGCCGGCCCTCGGCATCGACCAGCGGCCCTTCGAGGCGCTGGAGGTGGACCTCCCCGAAGGCACCGTCATCGCCCTGCACACCGACGGGCTGCTCGCCGAGGCCTCCCGCGAGGCGCTGTGCCGTGCGCTGGCCCGGCCCGAGCCCTCCCTCGAACGGCACGCCCAGCGCGTCCTCGACTCCCTCGCCCCGGCCCGCCCCACCGACGACGTCGCCCTCCTCCTGGCCCGCACCCGGCGCCTGCCCGCCCACCGGGTCGCCTCCTGGGAACTGCCGGCCGACCCGGCGCTGGTCGCCGAGGCCCGCAAGACCACCACCCGGCAGCTCGGCGCATGGGGGCTGGACGAGCTGGCGTTCACCACCGAACTGGTCGTCAGCGAGCTCGTCACCAACGCGATCCGGCACGCCGCCGGCCCCATCCGGCTCCGGCTCGTCCTCGAACGCACCCTGATCTGCGAGGTGTTCGACGGCGGCGCCACCGCGCCCCATCTGCGCCACCCGCGCACCACCGACGAGGGCGGCCGCGGCCTCTTCCTCATCTCCCAGTTCACCCAGCGCTGGGGCACCCGCTTCCTGCCCGAGGGCAAGGTGATCTGGGCGGAACAGTCACTGGCGGATCCACCGGTCTGACCTACCATCAGTCCACCCGGTACGCCATGCGGGGACGCCCCCGCTGACCCGACCGGATGAAACTCGCCGGAAAGCCCAGCCTTCGGCCTCCCTCAAATCTCCTGATTCTCGGCATTCCGCCCCTCTCTCGCGCCCGCCCATGCCCGTTCGGCCTGATTGGTGGCGCTTGGCACTTCATATGAATGCAGGGGTCGGCTTCGGGCACCGGGCTCCGTCGCCTCGGCAGGACATCACGAGAAGAGGGACGTGGCGTGAAGCGAAGAACACCGGGGGGTGTGGGTCTGATCCTGGCCGTCTCGGCGGCGCTGGTGGTCGGACTGGCCGGCGAGGCGGTCCCCGCCGTACCCGGCGCCGGGAGCACGGCCGACGGCAAGGCACCCAGCGACGGCACCGTGACCGTACGCGTCGTCAACGAGGTGGACGCCGACGGGGCGTACGACTACGGCCTGGAGAAGGGCCGGAACGGTGTGCGGGTGTCGCTGACCGACGACCACGGCACCGTGGTGGCCCGGACGACCGACTCCTACGGCGTCGCCCGGTTCAATCCCGCGCTGTCCCCGCTGCGCGGCGGGAAGTACCGCGTCCAGGCCCACAACCCCGACCCCGGCACCCTCCGGCCGGCGATCGCGGGCCTCGGCGACGGCCCGAACGTCATCCGCGGCAACGTCGGCTTCGTGGACGTCTCCGGCCACCGGGACACGACGTACGTCACGGGATTCTGGGAGCCGGGGGTGTACTGCCAGGAGAAGCCGTACCTGGTCAGCTGCTCCCTCGCCAAGGGTGACGCGAGCGGGCAGCAGGGCCTGACCCGGTTCAGGAGCGACTTCACCGCCGGCTACCCCGGCGGCTCTCCCACCCGGCTGACCACCAACACCGAGCAGCAGGCGGTGTTCGGCATCGGTGTCGACCGCACCGGCAACAAGTACCTGGGCACGTCGGTCAAGCGGCACACGGAATACGGCTTCCGCGGTCCGGTCAACGCGATCTACCGCTACAACGACGACACGGACGCGGTCACCCACTTCGTCACGCTGCCGGGCGACCTGACCCCGCACGATCCCGCGAACGCCTATCTCAACGACGACGAGATCTACGAGAGGGTCGGCCGTGAGGGCCTCGGAGACGTCGACGTCTCCGGCGACGGCAAGACGCTGTACGCGGTCAACCTCAACGACTCGCAGCTGTACCGGGTACCGCTCCACGGCTCCGGCGACGCGGTCACGCCAGGCGCCTGGTCGGCGTACGAGGTACCCAGGCCCGAGGGCTGCGAGGGGGACTGGCACCCGTACGGCATCGGGGTGCGCGGCAAGCGCGTGCTCGTGGGCGGGGTGTGCGGTGCGGAGAACACGGTCGACGACAGATTCCCGTCCGGCAACCCGGCGAGGCTGAGCGCGCATGTCTTCGAGTTCGAGTCGGGGTCGTTCGACGAGATCTTCCAGCACCGGCTGAACTATCCGCGGGGCTGTGCGTACCAGCCGGACACCGACTCCCCCTGCACACCTCCGTCGACCGTGGGCGGCACCCTGAGCGCCATGTGGGAGGCGTGGAACGAGCGCGTCCCCGCACGGTTCCAGCCCCTCAGGTTCGCCTCCGCACCGCAGCCGATCCTGTCCGACCTGGAGATCGCCGACAACGGCAACCTGATCCTGGGCTACCGGGACCGCTTCGCCGACATGCAGGGCAACCGCACCTACGAGCACGGCTCCACGACGCGGCTGATGTCCGCGATCGCCGCCGGTGACATCCTGCGCGCCTGCAAGCGGCGCTCGGGCGGCTACGCCCTGGAGTACGACGGCGTCTGCGGCTCGTTGACCGGTACCGAGCAGGGCAATGGCCTCGGCCCGGGCGGCGGCGAGTTCTACAACGACTTCACCGTCCTCGCGGGCGCCCGGCACGACCAGGTCACCGAGGGTGGCACGGTCCTCCAGCCGTACCGCGGGAAGCTGTACAGCACGGTCTACGACCCGTTCCGCAACCGGCCCTTCGAGCAGGGCGTACGCCGCTGGGACTCCGAGACCGGGGAGAACCGGCGCAACATCCGTCTCCAGTCGACGGCGTTCAACTCCCCCGTTCTCTTCGGCGAGGGCAACGGGCTCGCCGACCTGGAGATGGTCTGCGACCAGGCGCCCGTCCAGATCGGCAACCGCGTCTGGTACGACGCCAACGGCAACGGGGTCCAGGACCCGTCCGAGCCGCCCGTCAAGGACGTGAAGGTGACGCTCGACCCGACGTCGTCCGGCCCCGGCCTCACGACGTGGACGGACGAGAACGGCGAGTACTACGTCGGCAGCGACCGGGGACTGAAGCCGAACACCACCTACCGGGTCTCCTTCGACCACAGCCACGTCAACACGGACCAGCTGCCGGGCCGCCCGAGCCGCTCCTCCCTCAAGTGGACGGTGAAGGACGCCGGTTCGAACCGTGCGATCGACTCCGATGTCGACCGGTACGGCCGGACCACGGTCCACGTCGGCGGCCCCGGCTACGTGAACCACGCGATCGACGCCGGCCTCACCAATTCGCTGCGGCTGACACTCGTGAAGCTCGACGGAAAGAGCAACGAGCCGCTGGCCGGCGCGGTGTTCGAACTGTGGCAGGACACCAACGGCGTCCGCGGACTCCAGCGGTACGGCCTGAAGCAGGACTGGTTCGTCAACGACTGCGCCAGCTCCCACATCGGCCGCTGCTCCTTCGGTTCGCTCCTTCCCGGCACGTACTACCTGGTGGAGACGGACGTCCCCGAGGGCTACCTCAAGCCGAAGCAGCCGGTCACCGGTCCGTACGTCCTCACCCCGAACAACGCCTCGTACGGCAGCGGACTGTTCGTGAAGCTCTTCAACGTGCGGGGAGAGCCGTGCAAGGGCAAGAAGTGCTGATGCCCCGACCGGCGAACGCGGGTCGGCCGGGCGGGCCGAGGGCCGTCCCCGTTCGGCCCAGCAGTACGTCTCCGGGGCGCGCGGGATGCCGTATCCCTGGGAGGGGATACGGCGAGTGAGCACCGGAGGCCGCGTTGACGGGACGAAGAACACGGAAGACACGGCAGACACTGCAGACACGGCAGACACGGATACGTTCGGTCGCGGCGGTGTCCTCCGCGCTGCTGGGCTGGACGGCCGTCCCCGCCGTCCCCGCCGTCGCGTCGGCCCCCGCGCCGGAGTGCACCGCGCGCACCGGCCCTTACCAGTGGGACCTGGAACGCCATCTCGAGCTTCCCGCGGACGGCCGGCAGTCCACCGCCGACTGCGTGGCGATCCGCGCCTTCCAGCAGCGCACGGGCGTGAAGCCGGCCGACGGCTACGCGGACCTCACCACCTACCGCACGATGCTGGTCGTGCAGGCCCGCGCCGACCCCAACGCGGCCGGGAAGTGCCCGGTGCGGTCGTACCAGGTGACGTGCGTGGACCTCGACCGGCAGCTGGTGTGGGTGCAGCAGGGGGAGCGGGTGATCTACGCGCCGGTGCCCGCGCGCACCGGCAAGGACGGTCACGAGACCCGTACCGGCTGGCACACGGTTTACTGGAAGCACCGCGACCACTACTCCGACCTGTACGACGACGCCCCCATGCCGTTCGCCCAGTTCTTCAACGACGGCCAGGCCTTCCACGGTGTCCTCGACGACCTCTTCGCCGGCGGCTCCCACGGCTGCGTGAACCTGCGGTACGCGGACGCCGAACGGCTGTGGAACGTGATGCACGAGGACGACTCGGTGTACGTGTGGGGGGTCAAGCCGGGGACGTGGCGGTCGATGCGGCCGTCAGCCGGACAGGGTTGAGCCCAGGCCGGTCCGGGCGAGCACCCGGCAGAGCGGTGCGGCGCGGCACCCCCGGATGGGGTCGGCCCTGACCAGGGGCCGGGGGTGCCGCGCCGTTCCCCGGTCGGAAGGGCTGCCCGAGGGGAAAGGAGGGCAGCCGGTTCCTGGGGGCCGGGGTCAGCCGTGGATGAGGGAGGCGGTCCAGGTGTTGAGGTGGCCGGTGACGGCCTGGTCCTTGAGGACCGGCTTGCCGACGGCCTTGACCCTCGGGGTGGCCTTCCAGGTGACGTCGGCGCGGGCGATGCCCTTGACGGCGACCTTGACGTTGCCGCTCTTGATGGCGACGGCGGCGTTGACGTTGGTCACCTTGGCGACGGCACGGGCGTTGCGCTGGACCTTACCCTTGACGATCTTGTAGTGCAGGGTCAGCTTCTCGCTGGTGACCGGGATGCCGTAGATCGTCTCGGTCGCGCTGTAGGAGACCGAGACGGCGCCCTTGGTGTTCTTCGTGGACGTGACCTCGTGGACGAACTTCACGTCCTTGTTGTACGGCGTCACGGTCTTCACCGGATGGTTGACGTTGCCCTTGAGCTGCCGGAACAGGGACGCGTAGATCTTGCCGTTCTGCAGGTACCCGACGAACCCGGCCTGCTTGGCGGCCGGCAGCGCCGAGAAGCTCTTCAGGGTCCGCTGCGCCTCGGGCGTCTTCTGCGCCTTGAGGTAGGCGGTGTAGCTCTTGACCGTCAGCTTCGCCGGGAGCTTCGCGGCGGTCTGTGAGGCGACGGTTCGGGAAGCGACGGTCTGGGAGCCCTGGTGCGGGCCCGCCTCGCTCGCCGACGCGGCCGGGGCCAGCACCGAGAGGGTCGCCGCTCCCGCGACGACGACGGTGGTGAGGCGAAGCGTGGTGACGGTGTGCACAGTGTTCTCCCTGCGGTTGGAGTGTCTGTCGGTGCGCACCAACGAGCCTAGGGAGCGGTCGGCTTGGCGAAAATTGTCTCTTGGGGCAGTGACCTCCGGGGATGCCCTCTGTGACGTGGCCGTGTCATTTAAGGGGTGCTCGTTGTCAGTAGCAGACGCTAAGTTGGGGGAAGATCGCCGCCGCACTCGGGGCACGGGGCTCTGTCGGGAAAGCGGCATCGGGAAGGGCCGACCAATGACCAAGAGGTCTGACGTAGGAGACACGGCTTGCGCCTACCGGCGCACGGGGGTCGATCCGGTCCGGGACATCAGCAGGCTCAAGACGCTGACGGACCGGGAGAAAGAAGTCCTGCTTCTGCTGGGAACGGGCCTGGGCAACCGGCAGTTGGCCAGGGAGCTCGGTATCGCCGAGCGGACGGTGAAGGCGCATGTCGCGCGAATAGTGGAGAAACTGGAGCAGCAGACAAGGCTGCAGGCCGCGGTGCTCTCAGCACTCGCCCACGAGTTGCTGTGCGCTGATCCCCGGTGCACGTGCGGCTCGGCCGCGCCCCTGCCTCAACTGGTCGGGACGTCTGCGGTCTAAGCGC
>NZ_JBHVDX010000278.1:0-11244 GCF_042802555.1 Streptomyces sp. NPDC057474
GGTCCGTTCATGCGCCGGGGCCGCCAACACCCCAACGCCGGCTGCCTTCACCCGGTGGCCGTCACACCACATCGTCCGGCAGCCCGCCCGGGCAAGGCCGTCGGCCAGTGCGCGAGCGCGGCGGGCGCCGCGTACCAGGCCACGACCTCACCGACCGCCGCGAACCACCGGGCGCCCTTGGCAAGCCCACCACTGTCCCCGAACGCCGCGATGGCCAGCAGTGGAAGGGCCACGAACAACAACCCGTACGTCGCCCGCGTGAGCATCACCGGCACCCCCGGCGCGAGGCTGAGCGCGACGAGCCCGAACAGCAGCATGAAGAGCCCGGAGTCGTTGGCGGAGGCAGGGTCGCCCGTCGGATGACCGGCGGTCCCGCCCCAGTCGGCGCAGCTCGGCCCAGGGCTCATCCCACCTGAGGGGACAGGGAGTTACAGGAGCCCAGCGAGATACAGCGGTTCAGGGAATGACGATCACGGGCCGCTGCGCCCGCTTGGCGAGCCGCCCCGCGACGGACCCGAAGAGCCGGCCGACGAGCCCGTGCGTGGACCCGACGACGATCGCGTCGGCCTCGTACTCCCGCCCCACCTCTTCGAGTTCGTGGCAGATGTCGCCACCGCGCTCGACGAGGATCCAGGGCACTTCGGCGAGGTATTCGGCGCAGGCGAGTTCCAGCCCGAGGACCTCGGTCCGGTGATCGGGAACGTCGACGAAGACGGGCGGCTCGCAGCCGGCCCACACGGTGGTGGGCAGCCGGTTGGCGACGTGCACGATGATCAGGCCCGAGCCGGAGCGGCGGGCCATGCCGATGGCGTACGCGAGGGCGCGCTCACTGGACGTCGAACCGTCGAAGCCGACGACGACGCCGTGCTTGAAGGCGGGATCGCAGGAGGGGCGTGCCTCTTCCGCCGCAAGGGGCTCGGCCGCCGTGTGATCGGCGACGGGCCGCCGCTTGCGGTCCGCGGAGTCGAAGAATTCGTGACCGGCCATGGATGTCTCGGCGTTTGGATCCTCGTGTGGGACGACGTGGATGGGACGTCAGTGTGCGGCGGAGCCGTGTCCGGGAATCATCTTCCCAACCCCATACCCCCAAGGGTACGACCGCACGCCTCCTCCGCCCAGATCCCGCACCGGCTGCGCGGGGTTCCAGGGAGCATGCACGAGCACCGCCCCGTAACGCAATGGTTGCTGCCACGTACAGCCGGTTTACACAGGAATACAGACGCGGCGGGAGCACGTGTGTGTCCGTGGTAGCTGCGGGCAGTCGTGCCGCAGGGGCGATGGAGCACCTCCCGCTCGAGCGAAGCCAGAGTGGGGGAGGGTGGGGGAGGGTGGGTGCAGCGGCACCCCGCCGGCGCGGGCGAGCGAAACCTCCCCCGACGGCAACCCGATCCGACGGAACCAGTGACCGACAGCTCGAACACGCGTTGAACCCCGGTAAGCCGAACCCGAGGGAGCCAGGAGGGAGCCCGCAGTGTCCGCGCACCGCACCGCGCCCCAGTCCGCCCCCGCAGCCGACGAGATCCCTCCGGTACCCCGAAGCACTCCCCAACCCGCGCCCCACCCGACCGACACCGCCACGGACGTGGTCCGCTGGGCGGCGTTCAGCTGCGTCCTCGTCCCGGTCGTCCTCGTCTGGTACGGCACGTCGCTCGCCGGCGCGGCGGGCGCGGCCCTGGGTCTCGCCGCGGTCACCGGCGCCTGCCGCGTCCTCATCCGCCAGTCCGAACGCGGAGCGGCCCGCGCCGCCCGCACGGCGGGAGCCCGCACGACGGGCGCTCACGCGACAACGGCCCGCGCGACGCCCGCCCGTTCGATGGCCGAAGATCGCACCCCTCAGCGCAGCCGACGCGGACGCTCCGCTTCCGGGGCGCACAGGGGCGGACGGAACTCCGGTCCGAGTACGCCGGTCGACTGACCGGTTTCCGCGCACACCCCCGTATCTTTTCAGCCAACTTCGGCCACCTGCACATCCCTTGGCCGAACACCCCTCCACCCCCCGTTCGACCTGCACTGAAAGGGGTCCAGGGGCCGCGCGCACCCTACGTGGACCGGCCACTGGGACGAGGCGCACTTCCCCGCACGGCCCACGAGTGCAACGCTTCGTGATCGAATGCTTCACGCCAAGTTGCCATGTCGACAATGTGCCGGATGGCGAACTGGTCACGCCGGCACCACGGGACGCAGTAGATTCGATCATGACTGTCTTACGGCGGGGGACTCGTGCAGGACCGAGGGGAAACGTGCAGGAGCGACACAACCGAGGAGCCGCGACCACCGAGGGGGGCTTAGCAGTATGAGCCACGACTCCACCGCCGCGCCGGAAGCCGCGGCCCGGAAACTGTCCGGGCGACGCCGCAAGGAGATCGTCGCGGTGCTGCTGTTCAGCGGCGGCCCCATCTTCGAGAGTTCCATACCACTGTCGGTGTTCGGGATCGACCGCCAGGACGCCGGCGTACCGCGCTACCGCCTGCTGGTGTGCGCGGGCGAGGACGGCCCGCTGCGGACCACAGGGGGCCTGGAACTCACCGCACCGAACGGCCTTGAGGCGATCTCGCGGGCGGGCACGGTGGTCGTGCCCGCATGGCGTTCGATCACCTCACCGCCGCCGGAGGAAGCGCTCGACGCACTGCGCCGAGCGCACGAAGAGGGTGCCCGCATCGTCGGGCTGTGCACCGGCGCCTTCGTGCTGGCCGCCGCCGGTCTGTTGGACGGCAGGCCCGCGACGACACACTGGATGTACGCGCCGACGCTGGCCAAGCGCTATCCGTCCGTCCACGTCGACCCACGAGAGCTCTTCGTGGACGACGGGGACGTACTGACATCGGCCGGCACCGCGGCCGGAATCGATCTATGTCTGCACATCGTGCGGACCGACCACGGGAACGAGGCGGCCGGCGCGCTGGCCCGTCGTCTCGTCGTCCCACCCCGTCGATCGGGTGGCCAGGAGCGCTACCTCGATCGATCTTTACCTGAGGAGATCGGCGCCGACCCGCTCGCCGAGGTCGTCGCCTGGGCGCTGGAGCACCTCCACGAGCAGTTCGACGTGGAGACGCTCGCGGCACGGGCGTACATGAGCCGTCGTACGTTCGACCGCCGGTTCCGCTCGCTCACCGGGAGCGCTCCCCTGCAGTGGCTGATCACCCAGCGCGTGCTGCAGGCGCAGCGTCTCCTTGAGACGTCGGACTACTCGGTGGACGAGGTCGCGGGGCGTTGCGGCTTCCGTTCGCCGGTGGCGCTGCGCGGGCACTTCCGGCGACAGCTGGGCTCGTCCCCGGCGGCGTACCGGGCGGCGTACCGGGCCCGTCGCCCCCAGGGCGAGAAGCACAGCGACCGCCACGACGGCCCGCACGGCGTCCCAGGGCCGTCCCCGGTGTCGCCCGAGCACGCCCCGGTGCCGCTCCAGGCCCGGCGCACGGCCGCGGCGAGCGCCCTGGCGCCGTCGGCGTCCCTCTCCACGGAGGGCGCCAAGCCCGAGCTGTACGCGACGGGCCGTCTGCCGGGCCAACGCAGCGCGCCGTAGCACCGACCGAACCGTACGGCCCGGTCCCGCACCTGATCACCCCGGTGCAGGACCGGGCCGTACGGCTGTCACGGGCCGTAAGGTGAGACACATGAACGATCGCATGGTGTGGATCGACTGCGAGATGACCGGCCTCTCGCTGTCCGACGACGCGCTCATCGAGGTGGCCGCCCTCGTCACCGACTCCGAGCTGAACGTACTCGGAGAGGGTGTCGACATCGTCGTCCGCCCGCCGGACTCGACGCTGGAGACGATGCTGGAGGTGGTGCGCGAGATGCACACCGCGTCCGGCCTGCTCGACGCCCTGGCCGGCGGCACTACACTCGCCGACGCCGAGGCGCAGGTCCTGGCCTACGTACGCGAACACGTGAAGGAACCGCGCAAGGCCCCCCTGTGCGGCAACTCGGTGGGCACGGACCGCGGCTTCCTCCTCCGTGACATGCCGACGCTGGAGGAGTACCTCCACTATCGGATCGTGGACGTCTCCTCGATCAAGGAGCTGGCCCGCCGCTGGTATCCGAGGGCGTACTTCAACAGCCCCCAGAAGAGCGGCAACCACCGGGCCCTCGCCGACATCCGCGAATCCATCGCCGAGCTGCGCTACTACCGCGAGGCGATCTTCGTCCCGCACCCCGGCCCCGACTCGGACACGGCTCGCACGATCGCCGCGAAGCACGTCCTGCCTGCGCTGTAGCCCCGTCCACGGGGCCCGTCCGGGCCCCCGAACGCCCTCCACCGAAACGCGTGCGCGGGCACCCCTCCAGACCCTGTACACTTTTTCTCGGCCGGTCGGTGAAACCTTCGGATGAACCGCCGGTCATGGTGGGTGTAGCTCAGCTGGTAGAGCACCTGGTTGTGGTCCAGGATGCCGCGGGTTCGAGTCCCGTCACTCACCCTGAATAAACGAGCCCCGATCTGGGAACAGGTCGGGGCTCGTTCGTGTCCCCTCCGTGCCTGCGGGTGAGGTGGGACTCAGCAGTCGTCGTAGCGCCAGACGCCGGCCTCCCGGGCCCACGGCTCCTGCTTCTGGTCGAACTTGGGCATGCCGACGCCGTAGGAGACGTGCGCCACATCGCCGGAGACCTCGTCGACCTCGAACCGCTTCCCCTGGGATCGGTGTACTGAGCCGCATCGTGGCACGGCTGGGCGGGGGCCTGTCTCAGGAGCCCTCCACCTCTCAGCCATGCCAGGCGTCGGCGAACTCCCCTACCCCCGCGTAGCGTTCACTGGGATCGAGGACGCGTGTCCCACTCCACGACCGCCTGGAAGATCGATGAAGATCTTGGGGAGGGGCTGCGCAGGTCCCGTTCTGCGAAACAATGAGGGAGAACGGTATGGAGCCATCAGAACTCCGCCGCGCAGTTGAGGCAGGACGGGCGACCGCTTCAGAGCTGGGTCTTCAGGTCGACGATGTGATCGTCATCCACAACTCGGACCGCGTCGCGCTGCGCCTGGCCCCTTGCGATGTTCTGGCTCGGGTCGCGCCTTCGGGGCATCTGGCTGATTCCGAGTTCGAAGTGGAGGTCGCTCGCCGTCTCGCCGACGTCGACGCTCCGGTGGCTGAGCTCGACCCTCGGGTGAAGCCCCGGGTCCATGTGCGTGACGCCTTCGCCATCTCGCTCTGGACCTACTACGAACCTGTGCGATCAGAGATCGCTCCGGCCGACTACGCGGACGCGTTCCTGCGGCACCACGCCGCCCTGCGCCGGATCGAGCTGGGCGCACCGCATTTCACCGATCGCGTCGCCGTGGCACTGAGACAGGTGAACGACCGGGAGCAGTCCCCCGAACTGCCCGATTCCGACCGGGATCTCCTCAGCGACACACTCGGTGGACTGAGCGCCGCGATCAGCATCGACAGAGCCGGCGACCAGCTGTTGCACGGCGAGCCTCATCCGGGCAACCTCCTGAACACGAGGAGAGGGCCGCTTTTCGTCGACCTCGGCACGTGCTGCCGTGGGCCGGTCGAGTTCGACCTCGCCCATGCGCCCGAAGAAGTGGCACAGCACTACGCGGGGGCTGATCACGGCCTGATTCGCCGGTGCCGCGCCCTGAACTGGGCGATGTTCTCGGCCTGGCGCTGGCGCCGAGACGACCAGATGCCCGACCGGGGCCACTGGAGAGTGGAGGGGCTCAACCAGGTCCGTGCTGCACTCGATCGCTGCGGCCTGGGCTGAACCGGAGACAGCGAGGCCGCCAGGTTCTGATCCGCTGCGCCGTGAGCGGCATTCCGACACGGAGCAGCGGACGAGCCCTGCCAGTCAGCAGTGCGTGCGGTGGCCCCGACGCCCATGGCCGGTGTCCTGGATCGCCCGGTCGTTGGCGACCGGGTGGCTGCAGCACATGAGATCGGTGTGGAGCAAGGGCGTCGCCGCATGGCTGTGCCGGTACCGGCCTCACGGGCCCCGGCCCGCCCTCAGCCACGCCATGCGTCCGCGAACTCCCGTACCCCCGCGAAGCGTTCACCGGGATCGGGGTGCGTGGCCCGCTCCAGGACGCCCAGTTGGGCTGCCGTGCCCCGCCAGGCGCGTTCCTCGTCCCCCGCGTCCAGCAACAGCCGGGCCGTGCGGCCCAGTACGTGGACGGTGGTGCGGACATCGATCGTCGCGCCGCGCTCGTACTCCTCCGGCGCCATGAACCGGGTCGACCCCGGTAGCCGGTCGGCGTCCAGCACGAAGGGTCCGGGCCGGTACTCGTCGAGGTCGATCAGACGCATCTCGCCCGCCGCGAAGTCGTACAGCAGGGCCCCGTCGTACAGATCCACGGCGACGTACCCGGCGGCCTCGACAGCGAGATGGGCGTCCAGGACGTCAGCGAAGGCCGCCTCGATCCGGTCGACGGGCAGGGAGCGGAAGCGTGCCATCGGGCTGCCGGGGCTCGTACGGTCTCCTCTGCCGCGCTCTGCGGGGTCGTACAGCACCTCGCCGTCCCGCCAGGGCATGACCACGGCCGTCCCGTCCCGCAGGGCGATCCGATGCACCTGCGGGACGATCACCGGGTGCCGCACGGCCCGGTGGAAGCCCCACGCCCGCTCCAGCGACCGCCGGCCCACGGCAGCGATCGCCGTCTTCACGAACCACCGCTCGCCGCGGTCCGGCAGCCGCACGCCGTAGGCCACGCACCCCGAGTCCTGTTTCCCGAACACCCGGAAGACGTCGCCGAGCCGGGCCAGGTACGCCCCCAGGGGCTCTTCGACCCGGTCGACGCCCAACAGCGGGTGATTGCCCGCGCTTTCCCCACTACCAAGGTGCTCCATGAAGGCCAGGCTGCCAGCAGCACGTCCCAGCCGCGGCGGGTCGTGCTGCCACAGGTGCCCGGCGTTCAGGGACACCGCTACAACTGCTCCCCTCTCGACCGTGCGTTGCTCCGGGCGACGCCTTCCCTCAGCGCCTCGGACCGAGTCACCGGCCTGAGCCCTTCCAGCAGGGCGTCCCATTCCCGGCCGCCACCGACCGGCCGCAGTTGCACGTACGGGCCGACGAACCCCATCACCCTGCCGATCCGCCCACTTCCAGCGTCCCGAACGGTGTCGCGGAGGCGCACCGGCGGCGGGTAGGGGCGGCGGGGAGGTTCGCAGGTGCCCATCACGCCACCGCCTTCGCACCGATCACATGCTCATCCAGATCGATACCGAAGTCCGCCGCGAGCACCAGGTCGAGCCTCCGCCGGGACTGCCAGTCCTGCTCCCGCTCGGACTCGACGACATACGGCCGGACCATGACGGTGGCATCGCCGTCGAGCGGGCCATGCAGGCCGTACGGGGAGCGCTGGGCCAGGAGCGTTCGCGGCAGGGTTCGGGGCCGCTGCCGGGGCATCTCGCGGCGCAGAGCAGGGGGCCGGGTAGCGGTCCGGCGGCGCCTGCCGGTGCCGGGGGCGAGTACGCCCAGGGCCCATCGCAGGAACGCGTGGATAATGCTCACTGTCGTCAGCTCCTTCGAAGCTGGTGGCCATGCCCCGGGAGGTCGCACAACCTCGCCGGGGTCTTTCCATGTCGAGAGATTACGCCACTTGTAAGGTGTTGTCAGGTGATGTCATATGACTCCAGGTATCGATAGGCATCGTCGCAGGTCAAATAGGGTCGACATATGACGGTCGATCTCGAAGGACCTGAGCCGCTGTACGAACAGATCGCCGTCATCCTCGGCGCGCGCATCGCGGACGGCACGTACGCTCCCCGCCGCCGAGTCCCGTCCGAGGCGGCCATCTGCGACGAGTTCAGCGTCTCGCGCCCGACCGCCCGATCCGCACTTCAGCTCCTGAGTCAGCGCGGCCTGATCGTCACTGTGCGCGGCAAGGGGTCGTTCGTGATCGAACGCGAGGCCACAGAGGCAGCCGGCGACAACACATCCGCCGACTGACCCACATCGTCACGATCAGCCGAAGGCCGACCGGCGCGCCCGCTTGGCGTCGACATGGGACGCGGCCGCCGCGTCGAACTGACCACGAGCACCACGCGCCGCCATTCTCTCGGCAGCCTCCAGCCTCTTGGCTCGCGCCACGTACTCCCGCAGGGCCCTGTTCACGGTGTCCTGCTTCGTCGTGGAACCCATGAGACGCATCGCTTCAGCAAGCGCGTCGTCGTCGAGGTCGATGCTGTGGATGGCCAATCGGCCCACCTCTCTGTCAGCCATGTGAGCACCACTCCGGCAGCCCGTGGGCGGGTGGGCACCTGATCCTCAGGAAGAATCCCGCGCCACCAGCTCCGTAGGCAGCACCACCTGTCGCCGCTCCAGCCCCCGCGACACCGCCGGGCGGCGGTCCGCGATCTCGTCGAGGAGGAGGTCGATCATGGCTCGGCCCATTTCCTCGATGGGCTGGCGGACGCTCGTGAGGGGTGGGTCCATGTGGCGGGCGATCGCCGAGTCGTCGTAGCCGACCAGGGCCACGTCGTCGGGTATGCGGCGGCCCGCCTCGCGGAGGACCTGGCGGGCGCCGGCGGCCATGACGTCGGACTCGGCGAAGACCGCGTCGAGGTCGGAGCAGCGGGCCAGCAGTTCCGTCATCGCCCTTCGACCGCCCTCCTCCGTGAAGTCGCCGGGGACGATCAGGCGCTCGTCGACCTCGCGGCCGGCGTCCTCCAGGGCGGCCCGGTAGCCCACGACGCGCCGCTGGGCGCCGTAGACGTCCAGGCGGCCGGTGATGGTGCCGATCCGGGTGCGACCTCGCTCGATCAGGTGTTCTACCGCCGAGCGGCCGCCGCCGTAGTTGTCGGAGTCGACCGAGGGGAGCGTCTCGTGCTCCGAGCGGGGGCCGCTGATGACCGCCGGGATTTCCAGTTGTGACAGCAGATCGGGGAGCGGGTCGTCCGCGTGTACCGAGACCAGGAGGACGCCGTCGACGCGGTGCGCGGCCAGGTACTGGGCCAGGCGGCGGCGCTCCCGGTCGTTGCCCGCGAAGATCAACAGGAGCTGCATCTCCGTGTCGGACAGCTGCGCGCCCACACCCTTGAGGATGTCGGAGAAGTACGGCTCGGCGAAGAAGCGGGTCTCCGGCTCGGGGACGACCATCGCGACCGCATCGGTGCGGTTCGCCGCGAGCGCGCGGGCCGCCGTGTTCGGGACGTAGCCGAGCTCCGCGACCGCCGCCTCGACCGCCGCACGGGTCGCGTCGCTGACCCGGGGCGAGCCGTTGATCACCCGGGACACCGTCCCCCGGCCCACACCGGCCCGTGCGGCGACCTCTTCCAACGTCGGCCGCCCACCGCTCCGGCCCCGTGCCCCGTGGCCTGCCACCATGGTCGCCTCCCGTTCACACCGCGCTGGCGTGGAATCTAACAGTCCTGATCCTCGTACGACGTCCGGGAAGTGCTCATCCGGGTCTCGCCGTCGTCGGTGATACCGGCCCCGCACCGGCCCCGCACCGGACCGACACCGGACCGACCTCCGTGACGGCGTCCCGTCCGGGACGACTGGTTACACGAGTCCAACAGTGCCGGCGCCCCGGAACCTGGGGGTCCGGTACCGGCGAACCCGTCGGCCCGTGCGGGCCGCAGCTCGTCGGCGCCGCTGGGCCGGCCCCGTTCCCGCCGACCTCCGCAGCCGCATACAGGGCCCGCCCCACCGATTTCGGGCACGCCCGGCCGTCGGCACCTGGTTAGTTAACAGCCCGATAACCGAAGGCATCTCTCCGCGCTTGCTCCCTTGACACCCCCGCACGAACCGGCGACTCTTCAACACATCACTCGTGGGAGCGCTCCCACAGTACCTGGCACTTACACATCCCGCACGTTCCCCGCCCGAGCCGCAGCATGAACTAACGGGCCCAACAACGCCGTTGGCCGGGGGGTCGGCACGTCAGGGCATCAGGAGGACTCAATGCGAGCACGTACCCTCCCGCACTCCCGGCTCCGGTCGGGTGGGGGCACCCGCACCGCCCGCAGGACGCACAGGGCGGTGGTCGTGGCGACCGTCGTCGCGCTGGGCGCCGGGCTGCTGGCCGGTTGTGCCGACGACGGCAAGGACGAGGACGGTTCGTCGTCGGACAGCGGAGGCGGCGGCAAGACCAAGATCACCCTGGGTCTCTTCGGCACCGCGGGCTTCGAGGAGTCCGGTCTGTACAAGGAGTACGAGAACCTCCACCCGGACATCGACATCCAGCAGACGGTCGTGGAGCGGAACGAGAACTACTACCCCGCGCTCCTCAACCACCTGACCACCGGCAGCGGCCTCCAGGACATCCAGATGGTCGAGGTCGGCAACATCGCCGAGATCGTCGGGACCCAGTCGGACAAGCTGCTCGACCTGTCGAAGTACGGCAAGGAGAGCGACTACCTGCCCTGGAAGTGGAATCAGGGCACCACCTCCGGCGGCCAGACCATCGCCCTCGGCACCGACGTCGGCCCGATGGCCATCTGCTACCGCAAGGACCTCTTCGAGGCCGCCGGCCTGCCCACCGACCGCGCGGAAGTCGGCAAGCTGTGGACCGGCAGCTGGGACAAGTTCGTCGACGCCGGCAACCAGTACAAGAAGAAGGCGCCCAAGGGCACCACCTTCCTGGACTCCCCCGGCGGTCTGCTGCAGGCGATCCTCAGCAGTGAGAAGGACCGTTTCTACGACGCCTCGGGCGAGGTCATCTACAAGACGAACCCGGCCGTCAAGGACGCGTTCGACCTCACGGCGAAGGCCGCCGAGGACGGGCTGATCGGCAACCAGACGCAGTTCCAGCCGGCCTGGGACACGACGATCGCCAACAGCAAGTTCGCCGCGATGTCCTGCCCGCCGTGGATGCTCGGCTACATCAAGGGCAAGTCGAAGCCCGAGTCGGCCGGCAAGTGGGAAATCGCCCAGGCGCCGAAGTCCGGCAACTGGGGCGGCTCCTTCCTCTCCGTGCCCAAGAACGGCAAGAACGCCGAGGAGGCCGCGAAGCTGGCCGCCTGGTTGACCGCACCCGAGCAGCAGGCCAAGCTCTTCGCCGTACAGGGCAGCTTCCCCAGCACCCCGGCCGCCTACGACTCGGCCGCGGTGAAGGACGCGAAGAACGACATGACCGGTGACGCGCCGATCGGGACGATCTTCGCCGAGGCCGCCAAGAACATCCCGGTCCAGACGATCGGCCCGAAGGACCAGATCATCCAGCAGGGCCTGACCGACAACGGCGTGATCCTCGTGACCCAGGGCAAGTCGGCCTCGGAGGCATGGAAGAACGCCGTCAAGACTATCGACAACGCACTGGACAAGTGACCGGTATGCCCACACGGCACGACACCGCCGCGCCCCCCACGAAGG
>NZ_JBHVDX010000279.1:0-11167 GCF_042802555.1 Streptomyces sp. NPDC057474
GACGGGGGCCCTTCGACCGTGGTGTGGCGAAGCGAGGCGATCAGTGGTGGCCGTGGCCGCTGGTGATCTCCTTGTACTCCTCGACGGTGGGCTTGGCGATCTGGCTGTCCTCGCCGTAGTAGCCCTTGCTCAGCTTGGCGCGGAGCTTCGCGAGGCGCGTGACCTTGCGGGCGACACCGTTCTCGTCGACCGCCGCACCGATCTCGGCCGGCGCGTACTGCTCGTGCGCCGTGAGCGTGTGCAGCTGCTCCTGGCTGAGCGGCTCGTGGACCTCGATGAACTCACCGTGCGGCAGACGCTTGATGATGCCGGTCTCGCGACCGTGCAGGATCTTGTCCCTGTCCCGGCGCTGCAGGCCGAGGCAGATGCGCTTGGTGACGATGAACGCGAGGACCGGGGCCACGAAGAACGCGATCCGGACGAACCAGGTGATCGAGTTGATCGACAGGTGGAAGTGGGTCGCCCAGAGGTCGTTTCCACCACCGATCAGCAGGACCATGTACCAGGTGATCCACGCGACGCCGAAGGCCGTACGGGTCGGGGCGTTGCGCGGGCGGTCCAGGATGTGGTGCTCGCGCTTGTCGCCGGTGACCCAGGACTCGATGAACGGGTAGACCGCGATCGCGACCAGCACCAGCGGGAAGATCACCAGCGGGATGAACACGCCCAGGACGAGCGTGTGACCCCAGAAGTTGATCTCCCAGCCCGGCATGACACGGATCAGACCCTCGGAGAAGCCCATGTACCAGTCGGGCTGGGCGCCGGTGGACACCTGGTCCGGCCGGTAGGGGCCCATGGTCCAGATCGGGTTGATCGTGGCGATCGCCGAGATGATCGCGATGACACCGAAGACCAGGAAGAAGAAGCCTCCGGCCTTCGCCATGTACACCGGAAGCAGCGGCATGCCGACGACGTTGTTGTTCGTCTTGCCGGGGCCCGCGTACTGCGTGTGCTTGTGGTAGAAGACCAGGATCAGGTGCGCCACCACGAGGCCGAGCATGATGCCGGGCAGCAGCAGGATGTGGACCGAGTAGAAACGGGCCACGAAGTCGCCGCCCGGGAACTCTCCGCCGAAGAGGAAGAACGACAGGTACGTGCCGACGATCGGCACGGACAGGACCGCGCCCTCCATGAAGCGGACACCGGTGCCGGAGAGCAGGTCGTCCGGGAGCGAGTAACCGGTGAAGCCGGTGAACATGCCGAGGACGAACAGCAGGAAGCCGAACAGCCAGTTGACCTCACGCGGCTTGCGGAACGCGCCCGTGAAGAACACACGCATCATGTGCACGAACATGCCGGCGAGGAAGATCAGCGCCGCCCAGTGGTGGATCTGCCGGATCAGCAGACCACCGCGCACCTCGAAGGAGATGTGCATGGTCGAGTTGAACGCCTCGGACATCAGCTGGCCCTGCAGCGGGATGTAGCTGCCGTGGTACTCCACCTCGTTCATCGACGGGTGGAAGAACAACGTCAGGTACACACCCGTGAGGATGATGATGATGAAGCTGTACAGGCAGATCTCGCCCAGCATGAACGACCAGTGGTCGGGGAAGATCTTGCGCATGTTGGACTTGGCCAGGGAGTAGATCCCGAGCCGGCCGTCGGCCCAGTCGGCGACGCGCTCGCCGGCCGGTGCCTTCTCGCGCTTGTCGCGCGCGTCCGTGGTGGTCGTCGTAGTGCTCATCCGCGCTCCCAGAAGGCAGGACCGACGGGCTCTTCGAAGTCGCTGACCGCTTCGAGGTAGCCGTCTTCACCGACGGTGATCCTCAGCTGCGGCAGGGCGTGACCCGCGGGGCCGAAGATGACCCGGCCGCCGTCGGCGAGGTCGAAGGTGGACTGGTGGCAGGGGCAGAGCACGTGGTGCGTCTGCTGCTCGTACAGGGAGATCGGGCAGCCCACGTGGGTGCAGATCTTCGAGAACGCCACGATGCCCTCGTGGGACCACTCCAGCTCGCGCTTGTCCTTGATGTCGTCCGGCTGGATCCGGACGATCATCAGGGCGTCCTTGGCGATGTTCTTCTGGAAGTCGTGGTCGTGCTCGCTCATGCCGTCCGGCATGGCGAAGGTCAGCGACCCCACCGCGACGTCCGAGGGACGCAGCGGCTCGTTGGTGTTCATGTTGAGGAGCTTCTTGCCCTTGCGCCAGGTGGTGTGCCGCAGCTTGGTGCCGGGCGCCGGACCGAGGCCGCCCAGCAGCATGACACCGGAGAGCGGGAACAGGGCCAGCGCGCCGAACATCGTGTTGCGGATCAGCTTGCGACGGCCGAGCGCGGACTCCTTGGCGCCTTCCTTGAAGTCGGCCAGGACCTTGGCCTTGACCTCGGGCGTGGCCTCGATCGGGTGACGCTCGTCGGCGACCTCCACGTCCGACATCAGCGTGCGGGCCCAGTGGACCGCGCCCGCGCCGATGCAGAACAGCGACAGGCCCAGCGTCATACCCAGCGCGAAGTTCAGCGCGCTGATGTGACCGATCGGGAAGACGTAGATCGCCTTGTCGACGTCGATCACCAGGTACGAGGCGATGAAGGCGACGGTGGCCAGCATCGACACCGTGAACAGCAGGGCGACCGTGCGCTCGGACCGCTTCGCGGCCCGCTCGTCGACGTCCTGGACGCGGTGCTCGTGGGGCGGGAGGCCGGGGTCCGCGAAGGGGTTCTTCTCGTCCGCGACCTTGACCGCACCGTGTGCGTCGTCCTGCTCGATGGGCAGGTTCTCTTCTGGAATCTCTTGGCTACTCATGACTTCTTGGCCTTTGCGGTCCGAGCGGCGACCCAGACGGCGACGGCGATCAGCGCGCCGAGCCCGAACACCCAGCCGAAGAGACCTTCGCTGACCGGGCCGAGCCCGCCGAGGCTGAGGCCACCGGGCTCCACGGTGTCGTCGCCGTTGACCGCGTCGAGGTACGCGATGATGTCCTTCTTGTTCTCCTCCGACAGCGTGGTGTCGGGGAAGGACGGCATGTTCTGCGGGCCGGTCTCCATGGCCTCGTAGATGTGCTTCGGGTCGACACCCTCAAGGTCCGGCGCGTACTTGCCCTCGGACAGCGCACCGCCCTTGCCGGTGAAGTTGTGGCACTGAGCGCAGTTGGTACGGAACAGCTCGCCGCCCTCGGCGATGTCCGCGCCCTCGGGGTCGTACGCGTTCTCGGTCGGGATCTCCGGGCCTGCGCCCAGGGAGGCGATGTACGCCGCGAGCTGGTCGATCTCGGCCTGCGAGTACACGACCGGCTTCTTCGGGATCTGCGCACCCGGCTGCTGGGCCGGCATACGGCCGGTGCCGACCTGGAAGTCGACGGCTGCCGCGCCCACACCCACCAGGGGCGGACCGTCGGTGGTGCCCTGACCGCCGGTGCCGTGGCAGCTGGCGCAGCCCACGGCGTAGAGCTTCTTGCCCTCCTCGATGGTGAGGGTCTGGGCGGTTTCTTCGGCCACCGCCTTGTCCGCAGGTGCGAAGGCGGTGTACAGCCCCGCGCAGGCCGCCAGCGCGATGAGTAGGACGACGACCGCCGCCAGCGGATGGCGTCGTCGTGCGGAGAGCTTTTTCACGGATTACCCCGGTGTCAGGATCTTCTGCGTCGGTGCTTCTGGAAGGGTCGTTCTCGGTGCGAGGCAGGCGTACGGTCCGCCCGGCTCGGCCGCCCGATCTACTTGATCATGTAGATCGTGGCGAAGAGGCCGATCCAGACGACATCGACGAAGTGCCAGTAGTAGGACACGACGATGGCCGCGGTCGCCTGCTCGTGGGTGAACCTCTTGGCCGCGTAGGTGCGTCCGAGGACCAGCAGGAAGGCGATGAGACCGCCCGTCACGTGCAGGCCGTGGAAGCCGGTGGTCAGGTAGAACACCGAGCCGTACGGGTCGGACGAGAGCGACAGGCCCTCGTGCTTGACCAGCTCGGTGTACTCGAAGACCTGACCGCCGATGAAGATCGCACCCATCACGAACGTGACGATGAACCACATCCGGAGCTTCTTCACGTCCCCGCGCTCGGCGGCGAACACGCCGAGCTGGCAGGTGAGGGAGGAGAGCACCAGGATCGTGGTGTTGGTCGCCGAGAACGGGAAGTTCAGGGTGTCGGCCTTCTCCGACCAGAACTCCGGACCAGTCACCGATCGCAGGGTGAAGTACATCGCGAAGAGGGCCGCGAAGAACATCAGCTCGGAACTCAACCAGATGATGGTTCCGACGCTGGTGAGGTTCGGCCGGTTGACCGACGGGTGCGCGTGCCCGGTTTCTACTGTCGTTGCTGTCGCCACGACCGACATTATGTCGGTCGCTTATCCCGCCCTCACTCCCGGGGGTGCCGTTCGGAGTGTTGGTCCCCTCCGTACCGGTGCTGACGTGGTGTTCAAGGGAGTAACATCCGCGCATCGGGCCCTGTCCGTCCTGTTGTCCGTACGACGCCGAAGTCACGGAGGAACAATGCAGCCGACCGCCACGGTGCTGGTCTACAGCGACGACTCCAACACGCGGGAGCAGGTGCGGTTGGCCTCCGGCCGACGACCGGCCGCCGATGTGCCGCCGGTCGAGTTCCTGGAGTGCGCCACTCCGGCCGCCGTCATCAAGGAGCTGGACAAGGGCGGGATCGATGTCTGTGTGCTCGACGGCGAGGCCGTGCCCATGGGGGGCATGGGGGTGTGCCGGCAGATCAAGGACGAGATCTTCGAGTGCCCGCCGGTGCTGGTGCTGATCGGGCGGCCGCAGGACGCGTGGCTGGCGACCTGGAGTCGGGCGGACGCGGCGGTGACACTGCCGGTGGAGCCGGTGGAGTTCGCGTCGGCGCTCGCGTCGTTGCTCCGCAAGAAGCAGGCGTTGAGCGCCTAGCCCCTGAATGGGGCCCGGCTTCACACCGACTCTGGCCTCAGGCGCGCCTGTATCTGAGGACCAGGTACTTCCTGGGTGCCGCCGACCAGGGCGCTGCCCTCGCGCCACTTCTTCCAGTCGAGGTTCCAGTCGCCGTATCCGTTGCCGAAGGGGGCCATGGTGTCGCCGGCCGAGTTGACGACCTCGACGATGTCGCCCTCGTTGATGGTGTCGTAGAACCACTGGGCGTTGCCGGAGCTCATGCCGGTGCAGCCGTGGCTGACGTTCGCGTACCCCTGGGAACCGGTCGACCAGGGGGCCGCGTGGACGTACTCGCCGCTGTTGGTGACCCTGACGGAGTGGTGGACGGTCAGGTCGTAGAAGTCCGACGCACCTATGCTGGCGCTGGTCATGCGAACGGTACCTTCCTTGGCCAGTACTACTTTGACCCCGTTGCGCGTGTCGTAGCCGGGCCTGCCGGTGGTGACCGGGATCTCCTTGATGACCTGGTCGTCCTTGTAGACGGTCATGCGGTGCGACGAGGCGTCCGTGACGGCGACGATCTTGGCGCCGGTGGTCAGCTCGATGGGCTCGGCCTTCCCGCCCCAGAGCCGGTCGCCGATCTTGATGCCCTCCAGGTTGCTGCGTACCCGGATGGTGGCGTCGGCGGGCCAGTACTCCTTGGGGCGGTAGTGGAGCTTCTTGTCGTCCACCCAGTGCCAGGCGCCTTCCGCCGCGGGGATGGAGTCCACCTTGAGGGCGCGTTCGACGACGGACCGGGCCGCCCTGTCCTTCACCGGTCTGCTGAGCTCGGCGGTGACGGGCTGGCCGACGCCGTACCTGCCCTCCTTGGGGCCGAAGGTGACGTCGAGGCGCTTCTTGGTGAGGGGGCGGCCGGTGTCGAAGGCGCGGGTCTCCCGGCCGGGGGCGCCGTCCTCGTCCTCGGTGCTCACGCGGACCGTGTAGTGGGCGTTGGCGGCGAGCGGTGAGGTGGAGTGCCAGCGACCTCCGTCGGCGGAGAGTTCGCCCGCCACGTACCGTCCTGCGGCGTCGACGGCGGTGACGTCGGTGATGCGGCCGTCGTCCTCGGCGGTGACTTCCAGCGGCTTGTCCGGGTCGGCCTTCTCGCCTCCCCCGGTGGGCGTGTTGAAGGAGACCCGGTCGGCCGCGTCGTACGGCTTGCCCGAGAGCGGGTGGCCACCGGAACCGCAGGCGGTGACGCCCGCTCCCAGGGAGACCACCAGCAGGGTGCAGCTGACGACCGTGCGGTTGCGGCGCGGGCGGGCCGGTGTCGAGCCGAGCGCGCGGAGGCCCGAAGGGTCGAGCACGGTCGGGCTCTCGACACCGGCTGCGGCGCCCCGGAAAGATTCTGTAGTGCTCATGAGTTCAACGTAGGAACGCCCGTCAAGCGCGGCGCGCCAGGTGACCCGATCGAGCTACATAGGACGTGGCAAAAGGGGGAAGCCCGGACCTCCTGTCGGAGTGTCCGGGCTTCCGTGCGCTCTGCGCGTGTTACTGGTTCTGGTTTTCGCCGCGGTAGTACTCGAAGACCCAGCCCCAGAGGCCGATCAGGAGGATCGGGGCGGAGAAGTACAGCAGCCACCAGCCGAAGACGACGCCCATGAAGGCGAGCGCGCCACCCACGCCCAGGGCGAGGGGCTGCCAGCTGTGCGGGCTGAAGAAGCCCAGCTCACCGGCGTCGTCCGCGACGTCGGCCTCCTTGTCGTCCTGCGCGCCCACGTCGACCCGCCGGGCCGTGAAGGCCAGGTAGTAGCCGACCATGATGCACAGGCCGAAGGCCAGGAAGAGCGCCGTGGTTCCGGCCGGCTCCTTCGACCAGTAGCCATAGACGATCGCCATGACGAGCACGAAGACGCTCAGCCAGATGAACATCTTGCCTTGGACCTTCACTTGCCGGCCTCCTTGCCGCTGGCCGCGAGCTCGTTGGCCGCAGGGCCGCCGTGCGCGAGCTGCTCGAGCGCGGCGATCTCCGGGTGGTGCAGGTCGAACGCCGGGGATTCACTGCGGATCCGCGGCAGGGTGAGGAAGTTGTGCCGCGGCGGCGGGCAGGAGGTCGCCCACTCCAGCGAACGGCCGTACCCCCACGGGTCGTCGACCTCGACCTTCTTGCCGTACTTGGCCGTCTTCCACACGTTGTAGAGGAACGGCAGGATCGACAGGCCGAGCACGAACGAGGCGATCGTGGAGATCGTGTTCAGGGCGGTGAAGCCGTCGGCCGCGAGATAGTCCGCGTACCGGCGCGGCATGCCCTCGGCGCCCAGCCAGTGCTGGACGAGGAACGTGCCGTGGAAGCCGATGAACAGCGTCCAGAAGGTGATCTTGCCGAGGCGCTCGTCGAGCATCTTGCCCGTCATCTTCGGCCACCAGAAGTGGAAGCCGGAGAACATCGCGAACACGACGGTGCCGAACACCACGTAGTGGAAGTGCGCCACCACGAAGTACGAGTCCGAGACGTGGAAGTCCATCGGCGGCGAGGCCAGGATGACACCGGTCAGACCACCGAAGGTGAAGGTGATCAGGAAGCCGGTGGCCCAGAGCATCGGTGTCTCGAAGGACAACGAGCCCTTCCACATCGTTCCGATCCAGTTGAAGAACTTCACACCGGTCGGTACGGCGATGAGGAACGTCATGAAGGAGAAGAACGGTAGGAGTACGCCACCGGTGACGTACATGTGGTGCGCCCACACCGTGACGGAGAGGCCGGCGATCGCGATGGTCGCGCCGATCAGACCCATGTAGCCGAACATCGGCTTACGGGAGAAGACCGGGATGACCTCGGAGATGATGCCGAAGAACGGCAGGGCGATGATGTACACCTCTGGATGGCCGAAGAACCAGAAGAGGTGTTGCCAGAGCAACGCGCCGCCGTTGGCCGCGTCGAAGACGTGGGCACCGAACTTGCGGTCCGCCTCCAGGGCGAACAGCGCGGCCGCGAGGACCGGGAAGGCCAGCAGGACCAGGACACCGGTCAGCAGCACGTTCCACACGAAGATCGGCATGCGGAACATGGTCATGCCGGGCGCGCGCATGCAGATGATCGTGGTGATGAAGTTGACCGAGCCGAGGATCGTGCCGAAGCCGGAGAAGGCCAGACCCATGATCCACATGTCGGCGCCGATACCCGGGCTGCGGACCGCGTCCGACAGCGGGCTGTAGGCGAACCAGCCGAAGTCGGCCGCGCCCTGCGGGGTGAGGAAGCCACCGACCGCGATGAGCGAGCCGAAGAGGTACAGCCAGTACGCGAACATGTTCAGCCGCGGGAACGCCACGTCGGGCGCGCCGATCTGCAGCGGCATGATCCAGTTGGCGAATCCGGCGAACAGCGGCGTCGCGAACATCAGCAGCATGATCGTGCCGTGCATCGTGAACGCCTGGTTGAACTGCTCGTTCGACATGATCTGCGTACCAGGGCGGGCGAGCTCGGCGCGCATGAAGAGCGCCATGACGCCGCCGATGCAGAAGAACGCGAACGACGTGACCAGGTACAGCGTGCCGATCGTCTTGTGGTCGGTGGTCGTCAGCCACTTCACCACGACGTTGCCGGGCTGCTTGCGCCGTACCGGCAGCTCGTCTTCGTACGAGCCCTCGGCGGCGGCAGCACCCTGAGGTTCGTTGAGGATGCTCACAGTTGGTTCGTCTCCCGGTTCTTCTCGTGGCTCGTCTGCTCAATGCCGGCCGGGACGTAACCGGTCTGTCCCTTCTCCACGAGCGACTTGAGGTGCTCCTCGTAGCGCTCCTGGGAGACGACCTTCACGTTGAAGAGCATCCGAGAGTGGTCCACGCCGCACAGTTCGGCGCACTTGCCCAGGAAGGTGCCCTCCTGGTTGGGGGTCACCTGGAAGGCGTTGGTGTGGCCCGGGATGACGTCCTGCTTCATCAGGAACGGCACCACCCAGAAGGAGTGGATGACGTCACGCGAGGTCAGGACGAAGCGGACCGTCTTGCCCTCCGGGAGCCAGAGCGTCGGCCCGGGGTTGCCGGTCTGCGGGTTCTCGTCGCCGGGGATGCCGCAGGTGTAGGCACCGCCGGCGTCCGCCGGGAAGTCCTTCTTGAACCGGTCCGGGATGGCCGCCAGGTTCTCGTCGGTCTTCGCGTCGCCGGTCGAGCCGTCGACGTTCTCGATGTAGTTGAAGCACCAGCTCCACTGGAAGCCGACCACGTTGACCGTGAGGTCGGGCTTCTTCGACGTGTCGAGGAGCTTCGACTCGTCGCGGGCGGTGAAGTAGAAGAGCACCGAGACGATGATCAGCGGGACGACCGTGTACAGCGCCTCGATGGGCATGTTGTACCGGGTCTGTGGGGGAACTTCGACCTTGGTGCGGCTGCGCCGGTGGAAGAAAGCACTCCACAGGATCAGACCCCAGACCAGTACGCCCGTGGCGAGCGCGGCGGCCCACGAGCCCTGCCACAGGGAGAGGATCCGGGGAGCCTCTTCCGTGGTCGGGGTGGGCATACCAAGGCGGGGGAAGTCCTTGTATGTGCAACCGGTGGCGGTCGCCAGGACCAGGCCCGCAGTCAGTGCCTGCAGCAGCTTCCGCCGCATCGGGCGCCGCGGCATGGGGGTACCACCCGCGCCCTTTAGGCAGCGGGGGAGGTCGGAGCCGTTGGGACTCACGTAGCGCCTTCCCGAGAGTCTCGCCCGCGCGGTGTGGCTGCGGCCTTCTCGCTGGTCGGTCGCCGCCCTGCGTCGGGCAGGGGTTTGGATGTTTATGCGGACCAAACCCTACTGGACGCGTTTTGGGGTCGCGCGGGGAGGGGGGGGCCAACTCGCCGGGGGTCACTTGTAGCGGCTGTTCGGGGTACCGGGTGCGCCTAACAGCTCGGGGGTTCGGGCGTTTTGGCGGGTGCGCGTGCGTTGTGGTCGTTCGCGCGGTTCCCCGCGCCCCCTGATGCACGCGCCCCAGGCTTTAGCGTTGAGCTGTGGCCTACTTCGACTCTGCTTCCTCCGCTCCTCTTCATCCCGTTGCGCGGCAGGCGCTGCTGGCTTCGCTGGACGAGGGGTGGGCCGATCCTGCGCGGTTGTATCGAGAAGGGCGGCGGGCCCGATTGCTGTTGGACGCGGCCCGGGAGGCTGCCGCCGAGGCCGTGGGATGTCGGGCGGACGAAGTGGTCTTCACCTCGTCCGGAACGCGGGCCGTGCACTCCGGGATCGCGGGGGTGCTGGCCGGGCGGCGGCGGGTGGGGCGTCACCTGATCGTGTCAGCGGTCGAACACTCTTCGGTGCTGCATGCGGCGGAGGTGCACGAGGCCGACGGGGGGACGGTCACCCAGGTGGCGGTGGGTCGCACCGCGTCGGTGGCCGCGTCCTCGTACGCCGAGGCCCTGCGGGCGGACACCGCGCTCGCCTGTCTGCAGTCGGCCAACCACGAGGTGGGCACGGAGCAGCCGGTGGCCGAGGTGGCGGAGGTGTGCCGGGCGGCCGGGGTGCCGTTGCTGGTGGACGCGGCGCAGTCGCTCGGGTGGGGGCGGGTGAACGGGGACTGGTCGGTGTTGACCGCCAGTGCCCATAAATGGGGTGGTCCGTCCGGGGTCGGACTGCTCGCCGTACGGAAGGGCGTGCGGTTCGCGGCGCAAGGACCCGCCGACGAGCGGGAGTCGGGGCGGGCCGCCGGCTTCGAGAACATCCCGGCGATCGTGGCGGCCGCCGCCTCGCTGCGGGCCGTACGGGCCGAGGCGGACGCGGAGGCCGTACGCCTGCGGGAGTTGACGGAGCGGATCCGGGCGCGGGTGCCGTCGCTGGTGCCCGATGTGGAGGTGGTGGGCGACCCGGAGCGCCGACTGCCCGGGGTGGTCACCTTCTCCTGTCTCTATGTCGACGGGGAGACATTGCTCCACGAGCTGGATGGCGAGGGCTTCTCCGTCTCCTCCGGCTCCTCCTGTACGAGCAGCACGCTGACGCCCAGCCATGTGCTGCGGGCGATGGGGGTGCTGAGCGAGGGGAACGTCCGGGTGTCACTGCCGATGGGGGCGGTGGAGGAGGACGTCGAGCGGTTCCTGTCGGTGTTGCCCGGTGCGGTCGCGACGGTCCGGGAGAAGCTGGGGGCTCCGGCCCCCGCGACCGTCGTACGTGAGGACGTCCTCGTCGTGGACGCCCTCGGCAAGCGCTGCCCGATCCCCGTCATCGAGCTGGCGAAGGTGATCGGCGGTGTCTCGGTCGGCGGCACGGTCCGCGTCCTCTCCGACGACGAGGCGGCCCGCCTGGACATCCCGGCGTGGTGCGAGATGCGGGACCAGGAGTATGTGGGCGAGGAGCCGGCGGAGCGGGGTTCGGCGTACGTGGTGCGAAGGCTGAGCTGAGGCGATACGGGAATCCCCGCGCCCCTGAGAAGGCCACAGGCCTCCTC
>NZ_JBHVDX010000280.1:0-11012 GCF_042802555.1 Streptomyces sp. NPDC057474
GGTAGGACGTGTCCTACCGGCCCGCCGGACCCGCCGTACTCGCGGAGCGCTACGCGTCGACCTTGGCCATGACGTCGTCGCTCACGTCGAAGTTGGCGAAGACGTTCTGGACGTCGTCGCTGTCCTCGAGGGCGTCGATCAGCTTGAAGATCTTCCTGGCGCCCTCCTCGTCCAGCTCGACCTGCATGGTCGGGACGAAGTTGGCCTCGGCGGAGTCGTAGTCGATCCCGGCCTCCTGGAGGGAGGTACGGACCCCGACCATGTCGGTGGCCTCGCTGAGCACCTCGAAGGCCTCGCCCAGGTCGTTGACCTCCTCGGCACCCGCGTCGAGCACGACCTCGAGGACGTCGTCCTCGGACAGCTCGCCCTTGGGGACGATCACGACGCCCTTGCGGTTGAAGAGGTACGAGACGGAGCCCGGGTCGGCCATCGAGCCGCCGTTGCGGGTCATGGCGACGCGGACGTCGGAGGCGGCTCGGTTGCGGTTGTCGGTGAGGCACTCGATGAGCACCGCGACACCGTTCGGACCGTAGCCCTCGTACATGATCGTCTCGTAGTCGGCGCCACCGGCCTCCAGACCGCCGCCGCGCTTGACCGCGGAGTCGATGTTCTTGTTCGGGACCGACTGCTTCTTTGCCTTCTGGATGGCGTCGTAGAGAGTCGGGTTGCCCTCGATGTCGATGCCGCCCATCCGGGCCGCGACCTCGATGTTCTTGATCAGCTTCGCGAAGAGCTTGCCGCGTTTGGCGTCGATCACGGCCTTCTTGTGCTTCGTCGTAGCCCATTTAGAGTGGCCGGACATCTGCCTGTCTCCTTCGCGTAACCCAACTCCGTACGAACCCGAGAGATCCTACAAGGACTCCGCCGCCCGGTTCGCGCGCACCATCTCGACGAACAGGGCGTGCAGCCGGTGGTCGCCGGTCAGCTCCGGGTGGAACGACGTGGCGAGGGCGTTGCCCTGGCGTACGGCGACGATGTGCCCCTCGTGCTCGGCCAGCACCTCTGTCTCGGCGCCCACGGACTCGACCCAGGGGGCGCGGATGAAGACGCCTTCCACAGGATCGCCCTCGACGCCCGTCACGTCGACCGCCGCCTCGAAGGACTCGTTCTGGCGGCCGAAGGCGTTGCGGCGCACGATCATGTCGATGCCGCCGATGGTCTCCTGGCCCGAGCGCGGGTCGAGGATCTTGTCGGCGAGCATGATCAGGCCGGCGCAGGTGCCGTACACGGGCATGCTCTCGCGCACGCGCGCGCGTAGGGGCTCCATCACGCCGAAGAGGACGGCCAGCTTGGAGATGGTGGTGGACTCGCCGCCGGGGATGACGAGGCCGTCCACCTCGGCGAGTTCCTCGGGGCGCCGCACCGGCCTGGCCACGGCGTCGGCCGCGGCCAGGGCGACGAGGTGCTCCCGTACGTCGCCCTGAAGGGCCAGGACGCCTACGACGGGGGTGTCGCTCATGGGTGCTTACCAGCCCCGGTTCGCGTAGCGCTCGGCTTCGGGGAGGGTGTCGCAGTTGATGCCGACCATGGCCTCGCCCAGGTTGCGGGAGGCGTCCGCGATGATCTTCGGGTCGTCGTAGAAGGTGGTGGCCTTCACGATGGCGGCGGCACGCTTGGCCGGGTCGCCGGACTTGAAGATGCCGGAGCCGACGAAGACGCCCTCGGCGCCGAGCTGGCGCATCAGCGCGGCGTCGGCGGGGGTGGCCACACCGCCGGCGGAGAACAGGACGACCGGGAGCTTGCCGAGTTCGGCGACCTCCTTGACGATCTCGTACGGGGCGCGCAGCTCCTTGGCGGCGGCGTACAGCTCGTTGTTGTCGTAGCCGCGCAGCTTGGCGATCTCGTTCTTGATCTGACGCAGGTGGCGGACGGCCTCGACGACGTTGCCGGTGCCGGCCTCGCCCTTGGAGCGGATCATGGCGGCGCCCTCGGCTATGCGGCGCAGGGCCTCGCCGAGGTTGGTGGCGCCGCAGACGAAGGGGGTCGTGAAGGCCCACTTGTCGGAGTGGTTGACCTCGTCGGCCGGGGTGAGGACCTCGGACTCGTCGATGTAGTCGACGCCGAGGGACTGCAGGACCTGGGCCTCGACGAAGTGGCCGATGCGGGACTTGGCCATGACCGGGATGGAGACGGCCTCGATGATGCCCTCGATCATGTCCGGGTCGGACATCCGGGCCACGCCGCCGTCCTTGCGGATGTCGGCGGGGACCCGCTCCAGGGCCATGACCGCGACCGCGCCCGCGTCCTCGGCGATCTTGGCCTGCTCCGGGGTGACGACGTCCATGATCACACCGCCCTTGAGCTGTTCGGCCATGCCGCGCTTCACGCGGGCGGTGCCGGTCTCGGGGGTCTGGGCGGTGGCGTTGGAGAGCGTGCTCGACACGGGTTTGACCTCGCTCGGGGAAGAGGGTTTCTGCAATCACCGAGGAAACGCGACGGGAACAGGCCACTGCAAGGGCCAATGGGGAGGCGGTGGCTCGTTTTCCGGCTAGGTCTTGGCCGAGCAGGGCTTTTTCGCCCCCGCCGCCCCTCCTCCGCCGCCCCCTACCCGTCCCTTCCCCTTCCAGGGGCGCTGCCCCTTCGACCCCGAGGGGTGGATGCTTCGGCTGCGGGTGCGTGGGGACCTGTCGCGCAGTTCCCCGCGCCCCTTGGAGGGCCGGGGGTTACGTGGTTGCTCTTTCCGCCAGGGCTGTCGGGGGCTCGTCGTCCATCTCGAAGGCCATCGGGAACGGGGCGTGGCCGGCGAGACGGAACCAGCGGACCGTGCGGTGGCGGCGGAGGGCGCGGGCCGCGCGTACGGCGTCGTTGTGGAAGCGGCGGGCCATGGGGACCCGGCGGACGGCCTGGGCCAGCTCGTTCGCGGCGTCCTCACCCCCCGGCGCCTCGCGCACCACCTCCACCTGCTGCGCGTCAGCGAACACGGCCCGCAGCGCCTGGCTCAACTCGCTCTCGGCGACCTCGCGCTGTTCCTCCTCGGCCTGCCGGGCCGCGTGCGCCGCCTCGTAGAGGACGATCGAGGCGGCCGGGTCCAGCACCCCGGAGGTGGCCAGTTCCTGGGCGACCGACGCGCGGCGCAGCAACTGCGCGTCGAGCGCGGCGCGGGCTGCGTCGATGCGTGCGTGCAGTCGGTCGAGGCGTCCCGCGGTCCAGCTCAGGTAGAGACCGATCGCGAAGAGGACGACCGCGATCCAGATGAGTGTCGAAGTCACGGGCGGCAAGGCTACCGGTGCCTGCCTCAGCCACTCGACGCGCCCGAGCCCGGCCGTCCGGCGGGGCGGCTCACCAACGTCCTGTCAGATCGAGGCCCCGGCCCGGCAGCCGAGGCTCCACCCCGCCGACCCGGGCCACCGCCACATCAGCGAGTCATGGCCTCACCAGCCCCGAGCCACCACCCCGTCAGTCCCGAGCCAGCCCCAACCGCGCCCGTAGTCCGGTCCGTTCGTCCGCCGCCACCGATGCCGCGCCCTCCGTGACCGTCTCGTAGACGCCGAGGATGTCGGAGCCGACGGTCGACCAGTCGAAGCGGCGGACGTGGGCGCTGCCCCGTGCGCGGAGTTCGGCGCGGCGGGCCGGGTCGCCGAGGAGGCGTACGGCGGCTGTCGCGAGGGCGTCCGCGTCCTCGTTGGCGAAGAGCTCCCCCGCTGTGCCCTGGTCGAGGACCTGGGCGAAGGCGTCGAGGTCGGAGGCCAGGACGGGGGCGCCGCCGGACATGGCCTCGACGAGGATGATGCCGAAGCTCTCGCCACCGGTGTTGGGGGCGACGTAGAGGTCGACGCTGCGCAGGAAGCGGGCCTTGTCCTCGTCGCTGACCATGCCGAGGAACTCGACGCGGGAGCGCAGTTCCTCGGGCAGCGTCTCGACCGCCTCCTCCTCGTCCCCTCGGCCGGCGACCAGCAGCCGGGTCCGGGGGCGCTCGGCGAGGATCTTCGGGAGGGCCTTCATCAGCACCGGCAGGCCCTTGCGGGGTTCGTCGATACGGCCGACGAAGCCGAGGGTGTCGCCCTGCCAGTCGGGGTTGGGCTTGGCGCGGGCGAAGAAGTCGACGTCGACGCCGTTCGGGATGACGACCGCGTCGCCGCCCAGGTGCTCGACGAGGGTGCGGCGGGCGTACTCGCTCACCGCGATCCGCGCGCTGATCTTCTCCAGCGCGGGCTGGAGGATCGGGTACGCCGCGATCATCGCTCTGGAGCGCGGGTTGGAGGTGTGGAAGGTGGCGACGATCGGACCCTGCGCGGCCCAGCAGGCCAGCAGGCCGAGCGACGGGGAAGCCGGCTCATGGATGTGGATCACGTCGAACGTGCCGTCGTGCAGCCAGCGCCGTACCCGGGCCGCCGACAGGAAGCCGAAGTTCAGGCGGGCCACCGAGCCGTTGTAGGGGACGGGTACTGCGCGGCCCGCGGAGACGACGAACGGCGGCAGCGGCGTGTCGTCGTCGGCGGGCGCGAGCACCGACACCTCGTGGCCGAGTCGGATGAGGTGGTCGGCCAGGTCGCGGATGTGGAACTGGACTCCGCCGGGCACGTCCCAGGAGTACGGGCAGACGATCCCGATCCTCACGGGCGCCCCTTCTCGGAACCCGACGCGGAACCCGACGCGGAACCCGGCGCGGAACCCGTCGCGGGAGTCGCGGGGCCGTCGGGGCTCTTCGCGGGGTCCAGGTCCGCGAGCCACAAGCGCTGGAGCATGTGCCAATCCTCCGGGTGGTCGGCGATGCCGGTGGCGAAGGCGTCTGCCAGCGCCTGTGTCATGACAGACGTCTTCTCGGCGCGGGTACCTGTCTCGGGTGCCTCGATCGGGGGGTGCACGCGTCCCCGCATGACGGGCGAGTCGTCGTACCAGAGCGTCACCGCCAGCAGCAGCGCGCCGGTCTGCTGGGCGAGGAGAGCCGGTCCGGCGGGCATACGGGTCGGCTCGCCGAAGAACTCGACCTCGACGCCGGACGCGGACAGGTCGCGGTCGGCGACCAGGCAGACCAGGCCGCCGTCGCGCAGCCGCCGCGCGAGGGTGCCGAAGGCGGAGCCGCCGTTGTGCGGAAGGACCTCCATGCCGAGGCCCTCGCGGTAGGCGACGAAGCGGTCGTAGAGCGTCTCGGGCTTGAGGCGTTCGGCGACCGTCGTGAACGGGGTCTTCAGCTCGGTGGTGGCCCAGGCGCCGGCGAGGTCCCAGTTGGCCAGGTGCGGCAGCGCGAGTACGACGCCCCGGCCGGAGGCGAGGCCGTCGGTGAGGTGGTGCAGGTCCTTGCAGTCGAAGCCGGTCCTGATGCGCTCCTCGCTCCAGGCGGGGAGACGGAACGACTCCATCCAGTAGCGCAGGTAGGAGCGCATGCCCGCGCGGGACAGCTCGGCGAGGCGCTCGGGGCTCGCATCGGGCACCACGCGCGCGTAGTTGGCCTCAAGGCGGCGTACGAGGGGGCCGCGCCGCTTCCAGGTGGCGTCGGCGATCGTCCGGCCGAGGCGTACGGCGACGGGCTCCGGGAGCATCTTGACGGTGCCCCAGCCGAGCCCGTACAGCCCGTCGGTCAGACGCTCCCGCAGAGCGCTCACGGCGTCGCCTCGCTGTTGCGGGTGGAGTCCGGCGCCTCCTGGGCGGCCGCCTCCGCTTCCGCCTCGGCGGACTCGCGGCGGACGGTGACGACACGCTGGATCAGCGTGACGAGGCTGCCGACGGCGACGATCCACAGGGCGATGGGCAGCAGGACGTCGATGCCGGGCACCCCGAACGCGTGCAGGCCCGAGAGCCCGGCCGCGACCAGCGAGATCACCAGGCGCTCGGCACGCTCCACCAGGCCGTTGACGGCCACCGGCAGGCCGATCGACTCGCCGCGGGCCTTGGTGTACGACACCACCTGGCCGCTCGCCAGACAGAAGATCGAGACGGCGCACAGGGCGATGTCGTCGCCCTGGCCCGCGTACCAGAGGGCGAAGCCGCCGAAGATCGCGCCGTCGGCGACACGGTCGAGCGTGGAGTCGAGGAAGGCGCCCCAGCGGCTGGAGCGGCCCATCTGGCGGGCCATGTTGCCGTCGACGAGGTCCGAGAACACGAACAGCGTGATGACGATCGTGCCCCAGAAGAACTCGCCCCGGGGGTAGAAGACCAGCGCGCCCGCGATCACTCCGGCGGTGCCGAGGAGCGTGACCGTGTCGGGGCTGACGCCCCTGCGGATCAGAAACGCGGCGAACGGTGTGAGGACACGCGTGAAGAATGCACGCGCGTACTTGTTCAGCATGGCCTTCCCGAGGGTCGGTGTCGCCGCGTGGCCCCTGCTGGCCATCCGGCTGGCCCATCGTAGCCACGCGCGCGGGTGTGCGACCGCCGGGCACCAGCCCACCGCGTCTTGTCCTGATGGCGCTGGTGGCGCGGCCGGATCGCGAAGCGGCCGTACCGGGCCGGCCTGGGCCGCGAGGAGCGATCGCGTCCCTCGTATGGACGCACAGTGACGCGAGTGCAAAGCTCGAAGACACCGCGGGCGTCATCGGAGCCGCCACCGCACGCGGATCCGCATGTCCGCGCCCACAGTGACCTCACCGTGCACGGGAGGCAGGATCATGGGCGACAAGGCGAACGCACACCCCGGAGCCGCCGGCAGGGCTACGGCGGCCGACCACCCCGCGTCCGTACGGAATGTGGTGCTGGTCGGCCACTCCGGTTCGGGCAAGACGACTCTGGTGGAGGCTCTCGCGCTGACGGCGGGAGCGGTGAACCGGGCGGGCCGCGTGGAGGACGGCGGCACCGTCTCCGACTACGACGAGATCGAACACCGGCAGCAACGCTCGGTGCAGCTCTCCCTCGTCCCCGTCGAATGGGGCGGGTACAAGATCAATCTGCTGGACACCCCCGGATACGCCGACTTCGTCGGGGAACTCAGGGCCGGTCTGCGAGCGGCGGACGCGGCCCTTTTCGTCGTCTCGGCGTCGGACGGCGTCGACGGCTCGACCCGCATGGTGTGGGAGGAGTGCGCGGCGGTCGGCATGCCGCGGGCGATCGTGATCACGCATCTGGAGGCCGCGCGGGCGGACTTCGACGAGATGACCAGGGTCTGCGCGGAGACGTTCGGCGGGGACGACCCCGACGCCGTACTGCCCCTCTATCTGCCGCTGCACGGCCCGCAGGGTCCGGACGGACACGCGCCCGTGACCGGGCTGACCGGGCTGCTGTCGCAGAAGCTGTTCGACTACTCCTCCGGCGAGCGCAAGGAGTCCGAGCCGGGTCCCGAGCAGTTGCCGGCGATCGATGAGGCCCGCAACCGGCTCATCGAGGGGATCATCGCCGAGAGCGAGGACGAGACCCTCATGGACCGCTACCTCGGCGGCGAGGAGATCGACGTCAAGACCCTCATCGACGACCTGGAGCGGGCCGTCGCCCGCGGGGTCTTCCACCCCGTGCTGGCCGCCGCCCCCGCGGCCGACGGCGCCCGGCAGGGGCTCGGCACGGTCGAGCTGCTCGAACTGGTCACCGGCGGCTTCCCCACCCCCCTGGAGCGAGAGACGCCCGTGGTCACCACCCCCGAGGGCAGCCCCCGCGAGATCAAGGCGGCCTGCGACCCGGACGGGCCGCTGGTCGCCGAGGTCGTGAAGACCGCCAGCGACCCCTATGTGGGCCGTATCTCGCTGGTACGGGTCTTCTCCGGGACCCTGCACCCCGACGAGACGGTGCACGTCTCCGGGCACGGTCTCGCCGACCGGGGGCACGAGGACCACGACGTCGACGAGCGGATCGGCGCCCTGTCCACGCCGTTCGGGAAGCAGCAGCGCACGCTCACGCACTGCATCGCGGGCGACCTGGCGTGTGTGGCGAAGCTGAACCGCGCGGAGACCGGGGACACGCTTTCGGCCAAGGACGACCCGCTGCTCATGGAGCCGTGGGAGATGCCCGACCCACTGCTGCCGCTCGCCATCCAGGCGCACAGCAAGGCCGACGAGGACAAGCTCTCCCAGGGCCTCGCCCGGCTCGTCGCCGAGGACCCGACCATGCGGCTCGAACAGAACCAGGACACCCACCAGGTGGTCCTCTGGTGCCTGGGCGAGGCGCACGCCGACGTGGCGCTGGAGCGGCTGCGCAGCCGGTACGGCGTCCAGGTCGACGTCGTACCGCACAGGGTCTCCCTGCGGGAGACGTTCGCCGACAGGTCGGCCGGGCGGGGCCGGCATGTGAAGCAGTCCGGCGGGCACGGGCAGTACGCGATCTGTGAGATCGAGGTGGAGCCACTGCCCGGCGGCTCCGGCATCGAGTTCGTGGACAAGGTCGTCGGCGGTGCCGTGCCCAGGCAGTTCATCCCGTCCGTCGAGAAGGGTGTGCGGGCGCAGGCCGCCAAGGGAGTCGCGGCCGGCTATCCGCTCATCGACGTACGGATCACACTGCGGGACGGCAAGGCGCACTCGGTGGACTCCTCGGACGCCGCGTTCCAGACGGCGGGCGCGCTGGCGCTGCGCGAGGCCGCGGCGGACGCGAAGATCCACCTCCTGGAGCCGGTGGCCGAGGTGTCGGTCCTGGTCGGCGACTCGTACGTGGGCCCCGTGATGAGCGACCTGTCCGGGCGGCGCGGCCGGGTGGTCGGCACCGAGCAGGCGGGCGGCGGGCGCACTCTCGTCCGGGCCGAGGTGCCGGAGATCGAGATCGACCGGTACGCCGTCGATCTGCGCTCCCTGTCCCACGGCACCGCGCGCTTCGGCCGCCGGTACACACGGCACGAACCGATGCCCTCCCATGTCGCCGAGAAAGTCCGCGAACAGGCGCAGGAGAACTGACGGTTCGGGATCGACGGAAAAGTCCTGGCCGCCACCTGTCGGCGGGCGGCTCCGGCCGTCCGCCGAAGGCTGCGGGGGAGCAATACCGGTCCGAGGCCGCTCCAAGGACGGTCCAAGGCCGAGCCAAGGACGGTCCGAGGCCGCTCCAAGGACGGTCCGAGGCCGCTCCAAGGACGGTGCAAGGCCGGTGGGTTACGTGAATGTCCGTTCTTCGCACCGCGCGATGTCCGTGGCTGCGGATACGCTGATCACCTGATCGACAAGTGTGGCTCGATCAGACCCAGATCGGGTTATGACCTGATCAACAGGTGTGCGGAGCACGGAAGTCGGGAAGAGCCGCAGGAGCGAGTATGCGGCGATGGGGGCGGCGGCGGTGGCGGACAATTTCGATTTCACTCCCGGGGCACAGGTGCCGCTGATGGGCACCGCGGGCCAGACCGCGGCGACGTACGCCCTGGCGTCCGCGGCCTACCGGGACAACGAGATCGCGGAGATCCTCAAGACCAACAACGATTGGCACAAGTCCACGGTCAAACCGGGCCGCAAGTGGGCGACGATCTTCCGGCCGAACCTCGGGGAGGCGTTCTCCCTGGCGGTGCGGGACCGGATGGTCGGCGCGGGCCGCAAGCCGCTCATCCAGTCCTTCGGCATGGAGCCGCAGGTCGTCGTCGAGCACTGCCTGGCCGCGAACAACATCCGCAGGGAGCGCGACAACTGGCTCTCGGCGGTGATGGTCCTGTGCGGCCTGCTCTTCCTGCCCGGACTGCTCCTCTGGCTGCTGGTCTTCCAGATCCGCACGACGGTCGCCAAGCGTGACAAGCGGGCCGGCGCACTCGGCACCACGCTGCTGGTCGCCGTGGGCGCCCTCGCCGTGATCTTCCTGCTCAAGATGCCGTTCGACGGCATCTGGGCCTGGTACGCGCGCGCGTGCGTCGTGCTGCCCGTGGTCGGCTGGTTCTGGGCCAAGCAGATCTGCGAGCGCGCCGCCAATGACCTGCGGGACCGCTGGTCCGGCCTGCTGGCCGGCGGTGGCATCGGCGCCAAGATCCCCGAGGCCGTGCCCGGCAGCCCCAACGAGACCAAGGCCGAGCAGCTGCGCCAGGAGCTCGCCCGGCTCAGCGCCGAACAGCGCTCCAACCACGTGTTCTACGCCGGCCCCAAGGGAATCCTGGGCATGGGCACCCGCTGGGGCGCCTGGCAGCTCGCCGAGGACCTCGTGCCGGCCGACTCCGGCAAGGAGATCCACCCGTTCCGCAGCTGGGACGTCATACGCGCCATCCACGACCAGCTGCGCATGCTGGAGCGCACCCCCCTCAACACCGGTGGTTTCACGGCGCCGTCCATCAAGCACTGGGTGGTCAGCCCCATCGGCGAGGGCGCCGACGCGGTGGCCCGGCCCGACAGCACCGACGTGGACGCGTACCAGTACAAGAACCACGCGATACAGGAGATCTGCAACAAGCAGCACTTCGGCAGCGGCAACCGGCACTACCTGGGTGTCCAGTGGACGCTCTGGGACGGCCAGTTGATCATCACCATGATGGTCACGGTCACCGTGCTGCACCAGACACTCCGCATCGAGGTGACCGGGCACGCCCTGGGCCCGGTGCACGGACTGTTCACGACCGGCCCGGCGGCCAAGGAGAAGGAAGTCCAGAAGTCGCTGAGGTTCTGGGAGACCCGCAAGGTGAAGCTCCCGCTCGTCGACGCGGACGAGGTCGTACGGCTCGCCGCGCGCGCCCCGCTGACGTGGTATCCGCCGCTGCTCAACTGGCTCGGTGGGTCCATGGGCCTGCCTGAGCCGTTCGGCCTGCGGCACGCCTGGGCCGCCCAGCCGTGGCGGCACCGCTTCATGGCGGACGACGCGCTGCGCGCCGCCACGCCGGTGCTCCGCGTGGTGCACAACGCCGCCATCAAGGTCCTGAAGGAAAACGGCGTGGACACCGAGAAGTTCGGCTCGCGGGCCGGGTTCCTCAGCGGGGCGGTGCAGGACCCGACACCGCGGAAGGCCGACCTCTACGACGCGTGAGCACTGCGCTCGCTCGGCAGGAGAGGGTGCGTGGGGGTTGGGGGCCGTTGTCGGGTGCGGGTGGTGTGTGGTTGCTCGCGCAGTTCCCCGCGCCCCTGAAGAGCGAAGCTGGGGCTGCGCCCCGCTTCGCTTTTCGGCCCGCAGGGCCTGCGGCACGCCTGGGCCGCCCAGCCGTGGCGGCACCGCTTCATGGCGGACGACGCGCTGCGCGCCGCCACGCCGGTGCTCCGCGTGGTGCA
>NZ_JBHVDX010000281.1:0-10510 GCF_042802555.1 Streptomyces sp. NPDC057474
AGGGCCTCGTCGAGGTCGGCCTCCAGGCCGTTCTTCTCGCCGTCGATGATGCGGCGCTTGAGGCGCTCCTCCAGCGGGAGGGCGGCCAGTTCCTCCGCCTTGCCCGCCTTCAACGACTTGGCGGTGGCACCCTCGAACAGCGCCATCAGCTTCTGCAGCGGGTCGTAGCCCTCGGCACGGCGGTCATGGATGAGGTCCAGGGCCGTCCGCACCTCCTCCTCGCTGAAGCGGGCGATCGGCAGGATCTTGCTCGCGTGCACGATCGCCGAGTCCAGGCCCGCCTTCGCGCACTCGTCCAGGAAGACGGAGTTGAGGAGGATACGGGCGGCCGGATTGAGGCCGAAGGAGATGTTCGACAGACCCAGCGTCGTCTGCACCTCGGGATGGCGGCGCTTGAGTTCGCGGATCGCCTCGATCGTGGCGATACCGTCGCCCCGGGACTCCTCCTGACCGGTGCAGATGGTGAACGTCAGGGTGTCGATGAGGATGTCCGACTCGTGGATGCCCCAGTTGCCGGTGAGGTCGTCGATGAGCCGTTCGGCGATCTCGACCTTCTTGTGAGGGGTGCGGGCCTGGCCCTCCTCGTCGATGGTCAGCGCGATCAGCGCGGCGCCGTGCTCCTGGGCGAGTTCGGTGACCTTGGCGAAGCGGGACTCCGGGCCGTCACCGTCCTCGTAGTTGACGGAGTTGATGACCGCACGGCCGCCCAGCTTCTCCAGACCCGCCCGGAGCACCTCCACCTCGGTGGAGTCCAGAACGATGGGGAGAGTGGAGGCGGTGGCGAAACGGCCGGCGAGTTCGGCCATGTCCGCGACACCGTCGCGGCCCACATAGTCGACACAGAGATCGAGCATGTGCGCGCCCTCACGGATCTGGTCGCGGGCCATCTCCACACAGTCGTCCCACCGGGCCTCCAGCATCGCCTCACGGAACTTCTTCGAACCGTTGGCGTTCGTCCGCTCACCGATCGCCAGGTACGCGGTGTCCTGACGGAACGGCACCGTCTGGTAGAGCGAGGCCGCACCCGGCTCGGGACGCGGATCACGCGCGGCGGGCGTGAGGTCCCGCACGCGCTCGACGACCTGCCGCAGATGCTCGGGAGTGGTACCGCAGCAGCCGCCGATCAGGGACAGGCCGTACTCGCGCACGAAGTTCTCCTGCGCATCGGCCAGCTCCGGCGCGGTGAGCGGGTAGTGCGCACCGTCCCGGGTCAGCACCGGCAGACCGGCATTGGGCATACAGGACAGCCGGATGCGGGAGTGGCGGGCCAGATAGCGCAGGTGCTCGCTCATCTCGGCCGGTCCCGTCGCGCAGTTCAGGCCGATCATGTCGATACCCAGCGGCTCCAGCGCCGTCAGCGCCGCACCGATCTCCGAGCCCAGCAGCATCGTGCCCGTCGTCTCCACCGTCACCGACACGATCAGAGGGACCTCGTAACCGGCCCTCTGCATCGCCCGGCGCGCGGCGACGACCGAGGCCTTCGTCTGCAGCAGGTCCTGGGTCGTCTCCACCAGCAGCGCGTCCGCGCCACCCGCCAGCAAACCCTCGGCGTTCTGCTGGTACGCGTCCCGGATGGCGGTGAACGTGGTGTGGCCCAGAGTCGGCAGCTTCGTGCCCGGACCCATCGAGCCCAGCACCCAGCGCGGGCGGCCGTCGCGCGCCGCGAACTCGTCCGCCGTCTCCCGGGCGATACGGGCACCGGCCTCGGACAGTTCGCCGGTGCGCTCGGGGATGTCGTACTCACCCAGTGCGGTGAGGTTCGCACCGAAGGTGTTGGTCTCCACGCAGTCGACACCGACCGCGAAGTACTCCTCGTGCACCGCACGGACGATGTCGGGCCGGGTGACGTTCAGGATTTCGTTGCAGCCCTCCAGCTGCTGGAAGTCCTCCAGAGTCGGGTCCTGGGCCTGGAGCATCGTGCCCATCGCACCGTCGGCGACCACCACACGGGTCGCGAGGGCCTTGTGGAGTGCGTGCGCCCGCGCGGAGGCGGTCATGACGGTCCTCCCAGTTCGGCCGCGAGCGGCTCGGCCGCTTCGGCGCCGTACGACTTCGCCACCAGGGCGAGGAGACGGGCCGGGTCGACGACGTAGGTCTGCGAGCCGACCGTCGCCAGAGCCAGCGTGGCCAGGACGCAGCCCAGCCGGGCAGCCGTCGTCAGGGACAGGCCCCAGCCGGTGGCGGCGAGGAAGCCGGCGCGGAAGGCGTCACCGACGCCCGTCGGGTCGGCCACCGGGACCCCGGTGACGGCGGGCACGGTGAGCGGGGGTTCACCGGCCCGCTCGACGAGGACGCCGTGCTCGCCGAGCGTGGTGATCCAGGCGCCGACGCGGGAGCAGACCTCCTCGCGCGTCCAGCCGGTGCGCTCCCTGAGCAGCGCGGCCTCGTACTCGTTGGTGAACAGCCAGCGGGCGCCGTCCACCAGCTCCCTCACCTGCGGGCCCGTCAGCCGGGCGAGTTGCTGGGAGGGGTCGGCCGCGAAAGGGATGCCCAGTTCCCGGCACTGCCGGGTGTGGCGCAGCATCGCCTCGGGGTCGTTGGGGGCGACGAGGACCAGGTCGAGGCCGGCGGCGGGGACGGGCAGCCCGGTCAGGTCGATCTCGCGGGCCTCCGCCATCGCGCCGGTGTAGAAGGACGCGATCTGGTTGGATTCGCGGTCCGTGGTGCACATGAAGCGAGCGGTCTGCCGCTCGTCGGACACGTGGACGGCGCCGGTGTCGACACCGTTCTCCTTGAGCCACACCTCGTACTCGGCGAAGTCCGCGCCGACGGCACCGACCAGCAGGGGCGCCAGGCCGAGGCCGCCGAGGCCGAAGGCGATGTTGGCGGCCACGCCGCCGCGTCGCACGTCGAGGCTGTCGACGAGGAACGACAGTGAGACGTGGTCCAGTTGACCGGGGATCAGCTGGTCCGCGAAGCGGCCGGGGAAGACCGTCAGATGGTCGGTGGCGATCGAGCCTGTCACCGCTATGCGCACGTTGGCACTCCCGTCGGGGCGACGTGACCGGTCAGCTGCCGGCCGCGGCCTTGAGCTGCTGGGCTCGGTCGGTCCGCTCCCAGGTGAAGTCGGGCAGTTCGCGGCCGAAGTGGCCGTAGGCGGCGGTCTGGGCGTAGATGGGCCGCAGCAGGTCGAGGTCGCGGATGATCGCGGCGGGGCGCAGGTCGAAGACCTCCTCGATGGCCTTCTCGATGCGTGCCTGGGCCACCCGGCCGGTGCCGAAGGTCTCGACGAACACAGAGACCGGCTCGGCCTTGCCGATGGCGTACGCGACCTGGACCTCGCACCTGTCGGCCAGCCCGGCGGCGACGACGTTCTTGGCGACCCAGCGCATGGCGTAGGCGGCGGAGCGGTCGACCTTGGAGGGGTCCTTGCCGGAGAAGGCGCCGCCGCCGTGGCGGGCCATGCCGCCGTAGGTGTCGATGATGATCTTGCGGCCGGTGAGGCCGGCGTCGCCCATCGGGCCGCCGATCTCGAAGCGCCCCGTCGGGTTGACCAGGAGACGGTACTCGTCCGTCTCCAGCTTGATCCCGTCCTCGGCGAGCTGCGCGAGCACATGGTCGACCACGTGCTCCTTGATGTCCGGGGTGAGCAGCGAGTCCAGGTCGATGTCCGGGGCGTGCTGCGAGGAGACGACGACCGTGTCCAGGCGCACCGGGCGGCTGCCCAGGTACTCGACGGTCACCTGGGTCTTGCCGTCGGGGCGCAGGTAGGGGACCGTCCCGTTCTTGCGGACCTCGGTCAGGCGTCGTGACAGGCGGTGGGCCAGTTCGATCGGCAACGGCATGAGGGTGGGTGTCTCGTCGGTGGCGTAGCCGAACATCAGGCCCTGGTCGCCCGCGCCCTGCCGGTCGAGTCCGTCGTCCTGTCCTTCTCCTGCGTGGGCGGCCTCGGCGCGCAGCTCGTAGGCCACATCGACCCCTTGCGCGATGTCGGGCGACTGGGCGCCGATCGAGACGGAGACGCCGCAGGAGGCGCCGTCGAAGCCCTTGGCCGAGGAGTCGTATCCGATCCTCAGGACGGTCTCGCGCACCAGCTGCGCGATCGGCGCGTACGCCTTGGTGGTGACCTCGCCGGCGATGTGTACCTGGCCGGTCGTGATCAGTGTCTCGACGGCGACGCGTGAGGTGGGGTCCTCGCGCAGCAGGGCGTCCAGGATCGTGTCGCTGATCTGGTCGGCGATCTTGTCGGGGTGGCCCTCGGTGACGGACTCCGAGGTGAACAGATGGGAGGACATGGTTCTCCAAAGAGCTGTGGGCGGATGGTGCTTCAGGCCGTGGCGGCGGCGTACCGGCTCGCGGGGCGGGGCAGTGCGAGGCGAGCGCGCAGCGTGGCCTTCGCCGTCCGGGGCGCTGCGGAGCGGCGCAGCGCGGGGGCGGTGGTGGTGAGGAACGGGTCGTCGGCGCCGGTCAGTGCGACGGTGAGGCCGTCGGCGCCGGAGGTGGTGGGCAGCCGCCGGGCGTCGGTGTGCTCCGGCAGTGGGACGAGCACCTTGGCGTCGGGTGCGGCGGAGCGTACGGCGGGGAGGTGGCCGGCGTCGTCGAGGAGCACGAGGTCGGCGTGGGCGGCGAGGCCGGGGCCGTGCACGGCGACGACGGGGTGGCCCTGCGGCGGGCGGGCGATGTTGAGGGGCCCGGCCACGTCGAAGTGGCGTCCGTGGTGGTCGAGTCGGTGGATCGTCTCCGGGCGCCAGTACAGGCCTTCGGCGCGGTCGTGGACGTAGGCGTCGTCGTCGAAGCTGTCCCACAGGCCGCGGGCGACGTCGATCAGCTCGGCGGTACGGCCGTGTGCGTCCGCGGTGCCGGCGAGCCAGCCGGTGCGGCCCCGGCCGAGGTGGTCGAGCGAGGCGATGATCCGGGCGACGTGGTAGGGGGCCTGGTCGGCGGGGAGCGGTGAGACGATCAGGCCGATGTGTTCGGTGGCGGCGGCGAGCGCGGCGGCCAGGGTCGTCGACTCGAACCGGCCCTGCCGGCCGGGCGGTGGCGGGGGGCCGTCGTCGAGGATCAGCGCGTCGAGGCCTGCGGCCTCCGCGGCGCGCGCGAGGGCGGTGAGCGCGCCGAGCGTCGGTGCGTTGTCGCCGTGTGTGGCGACCCGGCCGACCAGGAGGGGGGCGGTCATGCGGTGGCTCCTGCCGGGTGGGCGGCCTGGTGTCCGGGCCGGGGGTTGTCGAGGCCGAGGTTCTCGCGCAGCGTGGTGCCCTCGTAGGAGGAGCGGTACAGGCCGCGGCGCTGCAGTTCGGGGATCACGTGGTCGACGAAGTCGTCGGCGGAGCCCGGCAGATACGGGAAGTCGATGTTGAAGCCGTCGGCGCCGCGTCCGGTGAACCAGCTCTCCATGTGGTCGGCGAGCTGTTCCGGGGTGCCGGCGACGATGTCGCCCATCAGCCGCAGGGCGAGTTGGCGGATGGTGAGGTTCTCGCGGCGGGCGAGCCGGACGAGTCGTTCGGTCGTCGACTGGGACTGGTTGGTGTGGGGGATGTCGGGCACGGGGCCGTCGATCGGGTAGGTGCTCAGGTCGACGTCGCCGAGGAAGTCCTGCAGGGTGCGCAGTGCGACGTGGTCGTGGGTGAGGTCCTGGAGTTCTTGCAGGCGTTGCTTCGCCTCGGTCTCGGTGGCGGCCACGATCGGTGCCAGGGTCGGCCACACGAGGACCTTGTCGGGGTCGCGGCCCTGGGCGGCGACGCGTTTTTTGAGGTCGGTGTAGAAGGTGCGGGCGTCGGGGAGGGTGTTGTGCCGGGTGAAGATCACCTCGGCGTGGCGGGCGGCGAACTCCCGGCCCACGGGCGACGACCCGGCCTGGATGATCACCGGGCGGCCCTGCGGCGGGCGGGCGAGGTCCAGCGGGCCTGCGACGTCGAAGTGTTCGCCGTGGTGGCCGATGGGGTGGTCGCCGTTGTCCCAGAGCCGTTTGACGACGTCGATGAACTCTTCGGCGCGTGCGTAGCGTTTGCCGTGTTCCAGGTGCTCGGGGAAGCCGAAGTTGGCGGACTCCCAGGGGGCGGCCGAGGTGACGACGTTCCAGCCCGCTCGGCCGCCGCTGAGGTGGTCGAGGGAGGCGAACCGGCGGGCGAGGTGGGCCGGTTCGTTGTAGGTCGTCGTCGCGGTGGCGCACAGGCCGATGTGTTCGGTGGCGGCGGCGTACGCGGCGAGCAGGGTCAGCGGCTCGAAGTGTTCGGTGCGCGAGGTGCGGCACAGGGAGTCCAGGCGGGTGCCCCACACGGCGACGATGTCGGCGATGAACACCGCGTCGAAGAGGCCGCGTTCGAGGGTCTGTGCGTTCTTCCTGTGGAAGTCGAAGTCGAGCTGGGCGTCCGGTCGTGTCGAGGGGTGGCGCCAGGCGGCGACGTGGCCGCCGGGGCCGTCGATGATGCCGGCGAGGGTGATGCGCCGGCGGGGCGTGGTCATGGTGGGTGCTCTCCCTGGGGTCGGTGCTGGACGTCAGTTCCTGACGGCGGACGCCAGGATGCGGGCGAGGCCGCGCACGTTGTCGCCGGTCAGCATGGTCACGTGGTTGCCCGGCACGACCCGGATGGTCAGGTCCTCGACGTGGTCCTCCCAGCCGAGTCCGGCACGGCCGTGGAAGCGGTCGCTCTCGTCGTACTCGGTGCCCTTGCCGAAGCCGGTGTCCCCGGCGCGCAGCACGGCGACCGGGCCGGGGTAGGGGGCGGGCCGGTAGCGCTGGACGGCTTCGACGCTGTCGCGCATCAGCGCGATGGGGTCGCCGCCGCCGTCGCCGCGCATCCACTGGGCGATCTGGGCGATCTCGGTGAGGTAGGAGGCGGAGCCGTCGGGCTCGTCACCGGGGGCGGTGCGCGGGTCTGTCCCGTCGGCGGGGGCGGCGGGCCGCGCGCCGGGGCCCTGCGCGTCGGGGGCCGGGGTGCGGCCCTCGGCGACGGCTCGCAGCTGGTTGGCGAAGGAGCCGTCGGCCTGCGCGTCGGTGAGTTCGCCGTCGGGGGCGCCGGCGTCGACCATCACCACCAGGGGCGGGCGGCCGCCCGCCCGGGTGATCCGCTGGGCGATCTCGTAGGCGATGACACCGCCGCCGGAGAAGCCGCCCAGGACGATCCGCTCGCCCGACTCCAGGACGGGACCCAGGGCTTGGAGATAGTGCTCGGCGAGCTCCTCGGTCGACAGGTACGTGGGCTGCGGGTCGTCCACCCGCGGGTCGCGGATGCCGACCAGCGCCTCGGGGCCCGGGTAGCAGTGGGCGAGCTGTGCGTAGCAGGCGACCTGGCCGCCCGGGGGGTGGACGAGGTGGACCGTGCCCGCGCCGGGCCGCTCCGCTCGGCGCAGCGGTACCAGGACGTTCGCGGCCTGTGTGCCGGTGTGTTCGTGGGGTTCCCGGGTGAGCAGCCGGGCGAGTTCGCCGGCCCTGGGGTGGCCGAGGAGTTCGTCCAGGCGCAGTGTGCGTCCGCAGCGCCGGTTGATCTCGCGCAGTAGACGCATCGCGAGGAGGGAGTGGCCGCCCGCTTCGAAGAAGTGGTCGCCGGGGCTGACGTCGGCGGTGCCGAAGACGGCCTGCCAGGCGTCCTTCACCAGCTGGGTCTGCGGTCCTGGCGGCCAGGTCACGGCCGTGCCGCCGTCGCCGGTCGTGGTGTCGGCGCGTTCGGCCATCCGTGGCAGGTCCGTGTCGGCCAGGGTGGCGAGGAGGTCGGCGACGGTGGTCGACTCGTCGGCGGTGCGGGGCAGTTCGCGCAGCAGCCGGGCGCACTGGTTGATGAGTGTGTCGGCGTCGGCGTCGGCGAGCCGGCCGCGGTCGTGCACGGCGGTGAGGACCAGGCTGTTGTCGACGTCGCGGTAGGCGAGCAGGGTGACGGGGAAGGCGGTGTGGGAGCCTGCGGCGTCGGGGAGTTCGACGCGGATGTCGTGCGCGGCGAGCGCGGACTCCAGGTCGTCGGAGGAGCGCGGGTAGTTCTCGAACACGATCAGGCTCTCGACGAGTTTCTCGCCCGCCTCGCGTCCGCTCCACTCGTGGATCTGCCCGGTCGACACCCATTCGTAGGCGGCCATGTCCAGGGCCTGGTCGCGCAGTGCGGTCAGCAGCTGGGGCACGGTGTGCGCGGGGTCGACCTGGATGGTCATGGGCAGTGAGTTCATCAGCAGCCCGGGCAGCCGTTCGACGGCGTCGAGGGCGATGCCGCGGCCCGAGACGGTGACGCCGAAGCCGACCGGGGCGGGGGCGTCGGCGGCGCCCGCCCGGTACAGCAGCAGCGCCCATACGGCCTGCAGCGCGCTGGACTCGGTGGCGGCCCGGGCGGCCGCCCAGGAGCGCAGCCGGTCGGCGTCCGCGGCGCTGAGCCGGACCTGTGCGCGGCCCGGGCCGCTCTGGCCGGTCGCGGGGCCGGGGATCGCCGGCCGTACGATCGGCGCGGCGGCCGGGACGGCGGCCGACCAGAACTCGCGGGCCGGGGCGGTGTCCTGTTCGGCCAGCCAGCGCGAGTAGTCGCGGATGTCGGGGCGCCGTTCGCCGCCGGGCAGCAGGCCGTCGGCGAGGTAGGCCCGGTAGAACTCCTGGAGCAGGACGGACACGCTCCAGCCGTCCAGGAGCACGTGGTGGAAGGTGACCAGGATCCGGGTCGAGGGGATCTGCCCGTCTCCTGCCGCGGGGTCGGGCGCGTCGTCGACCAGGGTGACCCTCAGCAGGCCGGGCACGCGCAGGTCGAAGCCGCGCAGCCGGTCGCGCTCGGTCAGTTCGTCCCAGTCGACGGTGCCGGCGGCGTGCCGGACGACCTGGGCGGCGACGTGGTCGTGCAGGACCAGGCAGGGTGTGTCGTCCCAGTCGAACGCGGCCCGCAGCACGGTCTCCCGGTCGAAGACGGACTGCCAGGCGGCGGTGAACCGGTCGGTGTCCACAGGCCCGTGCCAGCGCCAGAACAGCTGCTCCACGTAGCGGCCGCTGCCCCGGTGGGCGAGGGCGTCGAGGAGGAGGCCGTGCTGCTGGGGGGTGACGGGCACCGTCTCGCGCTCCTCGCCGGCCGGCGAGGCGGCGCTGCGCGGTGCGGCCGGGGTCCCGGGGCGGGTCCGCCGGGCGCGGGGCGGGGCGGGGGCGGCGGCCGGGGTGCCCGGGGCGGTGATCTCGGCGGCGGTGACGGAGTCGGGGTCGGCTCCGGCGAGCGTGGACAGCACCCAGCGCAGCTGGTCGACGAGTGCCTCGACGCCGGCCTCGTCGACGCCGTCGGCGGGGCTGGGTACCCAGGTGAGGCCCATGCGCAGCCGGCCGCCGTGGACGATGCCGTACACCTCGATGCCGTAGACGCGCTCGCAGCGCGCGGAGTGTTCGCGCGGGATGGGGCGGCCGGACATCGTGAAGCCGCCGTCGGTGCTCAGCTGGTCCGCCTGGCCGTAGTAGTTGAAGCACGCCAGGGCGGGTGGCAGATCGCGCAGGAGGGCGCGCAGCCCGGGGTCGGGTGAGAACTCCCGGCAGGCGCCGAAGCCGACGCCGCCGTCGGGGACGGCGGTGAGGCCGGCGGCGACCTGCCCGAGATAGTGCTCGGGGTCCAGGGCGCGGTCGGCCGCGAGGACGAGGGGGTGGATGGAGGTGAACCAGCCGACCGTGCGGAAGAGGTCGTCGCGGCCGTGCCGGCCGTGGGTCTCCACGTCGAAGGTCACCTCGCGGGTGCCGCGCCAGCGGGCGAGGGCCTGGGCGAAGGCACCGGTCATCACCTGGTGGATCTGCAGGCCGAGCCGGCGGGGCAGGGGTCCGATGAGGCGGGTGGTGGCCTCCGGGTCGAGGGAGAACTCGACGCGGCGGATGTCCTGCTCGTCGGGTGCCGGGGTGGTGAGCAGGAGGGTCCGGGCCGCGCCGCGGGCCGTGGCCGCGGCGCGCCAGTGGTCGGCCTCGCCCGGGCGGGCGGCGACGGCCGGGAGGGAGGCGACCCAGTCCTCGTAGCGGCACGCCTCGGCGGGGAAGGCGGGCAGGGAGCCGTCGGTGAGGGAGGTGAGGGCGTGCTCCAGGTCCTCCAGCAGGATGCGCCAGGAGACTCCGTCGACGACGAGGTGGTGGATGGCCACGAGGAGCAGACCGTTGCTGTCGGGCCTGCGGCGGTCGTGGGCGAGCAGGGCGCGGACGTGGACGCCCTTGAGCGGGTCGAGGCTGCGCTCGATCTCCTCCAGGGCCTCGTCGAGTTCCCGTTCGTCGGTGACGTCGCGCTCGCGCAGGACGTCACGGGGGTCGTAGGCGGCGAACGGCGGCGCCCCGATCATGTGGCCCTCGGCGAGGTCGCCGTGCGCGTCGGCCTCGAAGCGGGCGCTGAGCGCGGGGTGGGCGGCGACGACGGCCTGGAGGGCGAGGCGCAGGACGGTGGGGTCGACGCGGCGGTTCAGCTCCAGGAGCACCGACTGGTTCCACTGGTGCGGGTCGGTCTGGATGTGGCGGAAGAACCAGGACTGCACGGGCGCGAGCGGAAAGGCGTCGCGGCGCGCGCCGTCGCCCGCAGCGGGCCCCGCGCCCGGGGACGCGCGCGGGCCCGCGGACGGGGCCCCCCGCCGTCCGGCGGGACAGGCGCCGCGCAGA
>NZ_JBHVDX010000281.1:10520-10852 GCF_042802555.1 Streptomyces sp. NPDC057474
GGCGCTCGTGCCGGCGGTGAGGCGGTCGGCGCTCGGTGCCGTGGTGGCGGTGTCCAGGTGCGCGGCGAGGTCGGCCAGCACGGGGTTGCGGTAGATCTCGCGCATGGCGAGGGTGAAGCCTTCGCGGCGCAGCCGGGAGACCATCTGCATGGCGAGGATGGAGTCGCCGCCGGCCTCGAAGAACTGCGCGTCGTCGCTCGCGTCCCCGAGCAGATCGCCCCAGACGGCGCGGACGGCCCGGTGGGCGCGCCCGGGGCCGGTGCCCGGGGCGGGTGGCGCGGCGGCACCCGCGGGCGGGGCCGGGGTGCCCGCGGGCGGGGCCTGTGGTGGCC
>NZ_JBHVDX010000282.1:0-10745 GCF_042802555.1 Streptomyces sp. NPDC057474
CGCTGGAGGGCTCTACGCAGGGGCGGCCGTCGGCCGCCCCTGCGGGGCATTCAATGACACGCCTGCTGCGAGCGCTCACCCGCAGCAACTCCGGGATCGACGCCGGTCCTGAAGTCGGGGCTCTCCGGCTTCGGCTGTGGGGGAGGACAGCATGCGATACGCCGAGGGGCCGAGAGGCAGCCTTGGTGGGGCCGGTGCGTGTGGAAGATTTCTGCGATCCCCGGGACTGACGGCCCCAGGCGCTGACGGCCCGCGGCGCTGACGGACATGCGGGGGCTGCGGTCTTGCTAGGAACGTACAAGACCAGCGGAGCCCGAGGGCGGCAGGCTCGTGACGCCGGTCGGACAGCTGGAGGCAGAAGCCTCCGGGGCTACCGGCCTTGAGGAAGGAATGCCGCATGTCCACGTTTCCTGTTCCCGTCAACCTCGCCGACAAGCTCGCGCAGTTCAGCGAGTTGTGGTCGCAGAAGAAGGTGGCAGAGCTCAACGACTACGAGGTCAAGCTGGCCAAGCTGAAGGGGGAGTTCGTCTGGCACAGCCACGAGAACACCGATGAACTCTTCCTGGTCATCAGCGGGCGGCTGACCATCCAGCTCAGGGACGGCGATGTGGTGCTGGGACCCGGCGAGTTGTTCGTGGTTCCCCGCGGTGTCGAACACTGCCCTGTGGCGGAAGAAGAAACGGCCATCCTGCTGTTCGAACCGGCTGGAACGGTCAACACCGGCGACGCAGGAGGGCCGATGACCAAGGCAGCCGAGACCTTCAACTAGCGCCGGGGCGGCGTCAGGCCGCGTCGGCGAGGGTGCGTCCGCCCCCAGCGAGTGCCTTTCTCGCTGCGGATGCGGGCGCGCACGTCGCGCTGGGCGGCCTACACGTCGGGGTGTCGCGCGTTCGCGTTTCGCGGGCGCGGGCAGCCGTGGCCCGGCACCCACTACCGCGAGCCGCGACCCGGTGAACCATCACGGTACCCTCAGCCCTTCTCGGCCCTCAGGCCGCCTGGTAGTTGAAGAACCCCTGGCCCGACTTACGGCCCAGCAAACCCGACTCGACCATGCGGCGCAGCAACGGGGGAGGGGCGTACAGCGGTTCGCGGTACTCCTCGTACAGCGCCTCGCCAATCGCCGCCACGGTGTCGAGGCCGATGAGGTCGGCGAGGCGCAGTGGGCCCATGGGGTGGGCGCAACCGGCGGTCATCCCTGTGTCGATGTCCTCGGGCGTCGCCGTGCCGGAGCTGACCATCCGTACGGCCGCCAACAGATAGGGGACCAGGAGGGAATTGACCACGAAGCCGGCGCGGTCCTGCGTGACGATGGTCTTCTTGCCCAGGGTCTCGTCGGCGAAGGCCCGTACACGCAGTTCCGTGGCCTTCGAGGTGTGCAGCGAGGGGATCACCTCGACCAGCGGCATGACGGGGACAGGGTTGAAGAAGTGCAGGCCGACCACCGACTCCGGGCGCCGCGTCGCGGCCGCGAGCCGGGCGATGGGGATCGAGGAGGTGTTGCTGGCCAGCACGGCGGCAGGGTTGCTTACCACCTCGTCGAGCTGCCGGAAGAGCGCCGTCTTGGCCTGCTCGTCCTCTACGGCCGCCTCGATCACCAGGTCCGAGCCGGACAGGCGGGAGAGATCCCCGGTGACCGATACCCCGGCCAGCGCATGGGCGCGGCCTTCCGAGGTGGTGGCGCCGCGCTTCTCCGCCTTGAGCAGGGAGTCGGCCACGCCGGCCAGACCAGCACGGGCCCTGTCCTCGGTCACGTCGCACAAGGTGACGCGCAGCCCGGCCCGGGCGCAGACCTCGGTGATGCCCCGGCCCATCTGCCCGGCGCCGACGACGCCCACGTGCTTGATCGATGTCATGCGTTACTCCCCTGTCCTTCTTCGTCCGGCGGCAGCAACGGACGCCGCCACGCTCTGTGGTGCCGTGTTGAGCCTAGGCCGGTCACACCCACTCTGACCTGCTCAGACGGTGCGTTTTCCGCGTACAAAGATGCGTTGGTTCGTTATCGTTCGGCGGTGCAACGCGGAGCTACGCCGACGAGAACCAAAGCCGGTGCCGACGGCTGGAGAGGCGAGCACGAGGAGGCAGTCATGGGGAGCGGACCGAGACGACCGGACCGAGACGACCGGACCGAGACGACCGGACCGAGACGACCGGACCGAGACGACCGGACCGAGACGACCGGACGGACACGACCGGACCGACACGACCGGGTGGCAGAGACGACCGCACCGGCGCGCACCGTTGCTTCAGCCGGTGGCGACCGCGGCGGCAGCCACCTCCCGCAGGCGGCGGATCACGCCGCGCACGGCAGGCGAGGTCTCGCCTCGGCGGTAGGCGCCCACCAGCCGGGTGGTCAGCGGTACATCCGCCAGCGGGCGGTAGGCCACCCCCGGGATCTGCACGCGGCGCAGCGAATCCGGGACCAGGGCCACCGCGAGACCGCCGCCCACCAGTGTCAGAGCCGCGATGAAGTCCCGTACCGGGGGAGCGCACCGCGGGCTGAAACCGCCCCGCTCCGCCACCTCCAGGATCTGGTCCCGGCAGCCGTACTCCTCGTCGAAGTGCGGGGCCACGAACTGCTCGTCGCGCAGTTTCGCCGCCGGTACCGCCTCGTACGCTGCCAGCGGCGCGTCGGCCGGCAGCGCCAGGACGACCTCCTCGGTGAGGAGACAGGTGGCGGTGACTTCGGTCGGGTACTCCGGCCTCCAGCGCAGGAACCCGACGTCGATGTCCCCGCAGGCCAGCGCTTCCAGCTGCGCCGGTGTCTCCAACTCGCGTACCTGCAGGGTGAGCTGCGTGCCGGGGGCCGCGCAGCGGGTGAGGACGTCGGTCAGTACTCCGGAGAACGCGGCCGAGGCGACGTACGCGATCTGGGCGTGCCCCAGCTCCCCGCGACCGGCACGCCGGCCCACGGCCTCGGCTCGCGCGGCCTGGGCGAGGGTCAGCCGTGCCTCTTCGAGGAACAGCTGCCCGGCGCTGGTCAGCGCCGGGCGGGTGCGTCGTCCGCGGTCGATCAGTCGGACGCCCAGGTGCGACTCCAGCGCCCTGATCTGGGCGCTGAGTGCCGACGGAGCGAGATGCAGACGGTTCGACGCCCGTGCGAAGTGCAGCTCCTCCGCGACGGTGACGAACGACTCCAGCCAGCGCAGTTCCACCGGCTCCTCCGTCCTGCTGGGCGTGTGCTCAGGTGTGCACCGGCCGAGTGTACGGCCGGTGGGTCGGGACACCCCGCGGCGGCGTCAGGGCAGAACAGGACCGCCGCGGGGTGAGTACGGTGTGCCCCCGGTTCAGGGGATGACGACGTAGTTGCTGAATCCGCCGTCGCGGTCCTCCAGGCCCGAGATCGCCTCGTTGACCCTGGACAGGGGGAAGGGCTTGGCCTGCAGGTAGGACAGGTCCAGGGCGCCCGTGGCCACCATGTCGGCGAGTTCCTGGCCCTGCGCGGTGCTGAACCAGTTGGAGCCGATCAGCTGGACCTGTTCGTCCATGAGCCACTTCACGTCCACGGGCAGCCGGTCGGCCACGCCGCCGACGTTGACCACCTTGCCGCCCCTGCGAACGCCCTGCATGGAGTCGAGCATCGTCTCCACCGGAGCCTTGGCGCCCAGGGCGCTGATGACGTAGTCCGCGCCCTCGCCACCAGTGCGGGACTTCGCCCACTCACCGGTGGAGCCGTCACCCAGCCGGAAGATCTCGACCCGCTCGGGGTCCAGTTCCTTGACGCGCTTGAGGAGTTCCTCGTTGCGGCCGGTGCCGAGGACCCGGGCGGCACCGGAGGCCAGCGCGAGCACGGTGGACGCGACACCGAGGGTTCCCGTGACCCCGTCGACGAGCGCGACCTGGCCGGGCCCGGCGGCGGCGTTCTTGAGCGCTCCGTAGGACGTGCCGATGTAGCCCAGCTTGCCGGCCTGCTCGAACGTCATGGTGTCCGGGATGTTGACGATCGAGTACTGCGGGGCGGTCATGTACTCCGCGAACCCGCCGTAGGGGTAGAGGTCGAAGATCCGCTGGCCGTCACGGGAGGTGCTGAAATAGCCGTTCAACGTGAAGTAGCGGCACCGGCTCAGTTCACCGCCCCGGCACACCTGGCAACTGCCGCAGGAACGCAAGGGATTGACGTATACCCGGTCACCGGGCTTGGTGTGCAGCACCGCCTCGCCGACCGACTCGACCACACCGGCGGCGTCCAGGCCGAAGATGGCGGGCAACTTCGGCAACGGCTGGTGCGGGAACCAGGTGGGCCAGTTGTTGATCACGTTGGCCATGTTCGGCACGATCCCGCACGCCTTCACCCGCACCAGTACGTCGGTCGGGCGCGGCGTGGGCACGTCGATCGTGTCCACCGACATCGGCTCACCGAGCGCGTGCAGTCGTGCAGCGAGCATTTTCGCCATTGAAATACTCCTTGGAACTGCTCCGTCCCGGGCGGCCGGGGGCGGAGATATCAAGAATTCCCTACGAACGGGGGAAAGGGTTCGGGTAGTTGTCCTCAAGGTCGATGCCCAGCAATCCCATGATGCGGACGCCGGAGTTGTACCAGGCGATGGACAACGACAGTTCGACCATCTGCTTGTCCGTCAGATGGTCGGCGGCTGCACGCCACGTCTCCTCGGAGACGTCGACCTGGAGCGTGGACTCCTTGGCGAGGCGCATCACCGCCTTCTCCGTGTCGTCGAACAGGTCGGACGACTCGAAGTCGGCCACCGCCGCCAGCTGTTCCTCGGTGAGCCCGGCCTTGAGCCCGTGCGACTGGTGGTGCGCGACCTCGTACGCCGACCGGGTGGCGTATCCCACGGTCAGGATGGCCAGTTCACGCAAGCGGGGGCTGAGGTCGGCGGCCCGTAGCGAATTGGCGTAGGTGAGGAAGGCGTCCAGCTGGGCCGGCGCGTTGGTCAGGGCGAGGAAGATGTTGGCCGTCGGGACCTTGCGTTCGGCTTCCAGCCGGTCGTACAGGGGCTTCTGCGACTCGTCGGCGTCCTCGCGGCGCAGATAGGGGACGCGTGCCATGGGTGTCTCCTCGGGGCGAAATGATCAGTGGGTGGACCGGGACTGTTCGAGCAGGAACCGCTCCAGCGACATGGGCTTCGGCGGCTCGGCCGGCGGAATCTGCTTGACCCCCACGAAGGGCGACGCCTCGAAGTACCACTTCTCCAGCGCCGGCAGGCCCCAGCGGGCGTTGGTGCTCAGCGATCCCGCGTCCCAGCGCACCGGCTCGATCTCGGTGTCGATCGTCTGGTAGTGGCTGTTGAAGACCTCCACCCGGTGCCCGTCGGGGTCGCGGAGGTAGGCGAAGAGCATCCCGCCCGGACCGTGGCGTCCGGGGCCACGCTCCACGCCCTCGCCATAGCCGTGGATGCCCGCGAAGTCGCAGGCGGTGAAGATGTCGTGGCTCTCGGAGACGGTGTACGCGAAGTGGTGCAGCGCGGGGCCGGTGTTCTCCACGATCGCCAGGTCCAGGCAGGTGCCCTTCCGGTACATGAACGCACCCAGCAGCTTGTCGCCGTGCGCCAGGTACTCGGAGTTGCGGAACCCGAGTTCGCCGTAGAACGCGCACAGCTCGTACGTGTCGGGCGCGAAGGTCTGGTAGTGATCGAGCCGCTGCGCGTGCGCGCCCTTGTGGAGCTGGAAGTCGATGTGCAGCCTCGGCCGGGTCTCCATGTGCGCGCAGAGTTCGAGCGGCGTGCCGATGGGGTCGCTGACGTGCAGGGTGCGGCCCTGGTACGGGGCGTCGACCCACTCGGCGGGCAGTCCCCGCTCACGGAACCAGTCGTACGCGATGTCGAGGTCCTCGTCGAAGAAGACCCGGAAACCGATCCTCTCGCAGGAGCCCGCTCCCTCCTCGTCCAGCTCCAGGACGAGACTGTGGTGGCAGGCTTCCGACAGTCCACGGAGATAGCAGGTGCGCTCGTCCTCATCGCTGACGACGAGTCCCAGTACGTTCACGTAGAAGTTCCGGCTCTCGGCCAGATCGGCCACGGTGAGCCGCACATGGCTCGAGCGGGTGATGTTGAAACTCGGGCGCAGATTGACGGGTGGCAGCATGCTGGTCTCCGTGCTCGGATCGGCTCTGGATTTTCGCTGACTGTGATACGTAGTGTCTCGCGGCCGTTTTTCGGCTTGGCTGTAAGCGCCTCGGCTCTATGGCTCGGCCGTAAAGGCATCGGATCCGGCGAATGTGAAGGCGGACCATCCGCTGAATTCCGCGGATTCACCGAGGGACTCCTCGATGCGCAGAACCTCGTTCCACTTGGCCATGCGCTCGGAGCGGGTGAACGAACCCACCTTCAGCTGGCCCGCGTCCCAGCCGACGCTCAGATGTGCGATGGTGATGTCCTCGGTCTCGCCGGAACGCGCCGAGACGATCGTGCCGAAGCCGGCTTCCTTTCCGGCCCGCAAAGCCTGGAACGCCTCCGTTACCGTACCGGCCTGGTTCGGTTTGACGAGGACGGCGTTCACCGCGCCGCCGCTTGCCGCGGCCTCCACGCGCTTGGCGTTCGTGACCAGGTAGTCGTCGCCGATCACCTGGCAGCGCCGGCCGTAGCGCCGGGTGAACTCCAGCATGCCGTCGTGGTCGTCCTCGCCCACCGGGTCCTCGATGGACAGGATCGGATACTGCTCGATCCAGCCGCCCAGCATGTCGATCAGCGCCGCGGTGTCGAGAGTGCGGTCGTCCAGGGCAAGGGTGTACTGCCCGCCACTGCCGAACTGCGACGCCGCGACGTCCAGCGAGATGCCCACCTCGGTCGAGGGAGCGAAGCCCGCGGCCCCGATGGCGCGGGTCAGCATCTCCAGCGCCTCCTCGTTGGAGTCGAAGGCGGGCCAGAAGCCGCCCTCGTCGGCCACGCCCTGGGCCTTCCCCGCCGCGCGCATCAGACTTCCGGCCGCCCGGTAGATCTCCGCGGTCCAGTCCAGGGCCTCGGAGAAACTGTCCGCCGCCGGGCACATCACCATGAAGTCCTGTACGTCGACCCGGCGGTCCGCGTGGGCGCCTCCACCGAAGATCTGGATCTCCGGCAGCGGGATACGGACAGGGCGTTCGCCCGCCAGGTGCTTCCACAGCGGTACGCCCGCCGAAGCGGCGGCGGCGTGCAGGACGGCCATGGAGGTGGCCACGATCGCGTTGCCGCCGAGGCGGCCGCGGTCGGGGGTTCCGTCGAGGTCCACCAGGAGCCGGTCGACGGCCTCCTGGTCACCCGCGTCACGGCCGGCGAGGGCGGGCGCGATCTCGTCGTTCACCGAGCCCACCGCGCCCTGGACATCGAGCCCGCCGAAGCGGCTGCCGCCGTCGCGCAGGTCGAGCGCCTCGCCCTGACCTGTCGAAGCCCCCGCCGGCGCGATGGCCCGCCCGACCGCGCCGTCCGCGAGGTGCACCTCGACCTCGACGGTCGGCCGACCGCGTGAATCCCACACTCTGCGGCCGTGGAGCTTGGCGATCCGCGCATCTGTCATGGCGGTGCAACCTTTCGGAGTTCGGAGTTCGGACGATGCGGGTGACAGCCGGGATGCCCGTGCCTGTCATCTGCCTGTCCTCGGGGGTGGGACGTCAGCACGGCCGAAGACGTACGGAGGTCATCGCTGATGAACGCGCGCGGGTGGGCCCCGAGGGGGCGGCGGCACCCGGTTCGATACGAGGGCGCGGCGAGCGAGCGAAGGGTCGTACTGCTCTTTTCGTCGTCGTGCTAACGATAGCGCAATCGTGCGAACTGTCGGCGGTGATGTCAAGAGGCGGATGGTGCTCCAATCCTGTCGGTCTGCCGCGCGACTCTGACCTCTTGGTCTGTCTGGAAGTGAATGCTATCGTTCGCACGATCCTGCTCCGGCAAGGTCTCCGGCGGGCCCGCGCTTCCTGCACGGACGGACAGCACAGGAAGCGCGGGCCCGCCGGGCCGGGGCGCGGCCGAAAGGAAAGTGAGCCCGATATGGCAGCCGAGCCCTCCGTGGCGCCGATGACACTCACCACTGTGGTGGCCAGTACGCGTCCCGGGCGTGTGGGAAGGTCCGTCGCGGACTGGTTCACCACCCGGACCGCGGAGTGCGACCAGTTCGAGTCGCACACCGTCGACCTGTGGGAACTCGCCCTTCCCTTCTTCGACGAGCCGCATCCGCCCGCCCTGCGCCAGTACACGAAGAGCCACACCCGCCAGTGGAGCCGCATCGTCGAGGCGTCGGACGCGTTCGTCTTCGTCACCCCCGAGTACAACGGCGGCTTCCCCGCCCCGTTGAAGAACGCGTGGGACTACCTCGTCGTGGAGTGGCAGCACAAGCCGGCCGCGTTCGTCAGCTACGGAGGTGTCTCGGCGGGCACCCGGGCGGTGCAGATGGGCAAGCAGGTCGTGGCGAACCTCAGGATGCTGCCGATCGGTCCGACCGTGAGCATCCCGTTCGTCAACGAACTCGTCGAGGACGGCGCTTTCCGGCCCGGCAAGATCCACGAGGCCGCGGCCGAACAGGTTCTCGACGAACTCGTGCGTACCGCCCGCGTCATGCGCCATCTGCGCGGCGGAGCGTACTGAACTGCCGCCGGCCGATTTGGCGGGTTCACGCGAAGGCGCCCGGAGCGGTGTGCTCGGGGCGCCTTCCGCGTGTGCGGATGCGGCGCACGGTCAGTGGGACCTGGACGAGACCCTTCCGCCAGGGGGTGCCGTGCTGCCGCGCAGGATCAGCGACCCTGGGGAGACCGACGTGTACGGGCTGTCGTTGCCCGGCTTGGTCTTCAGGCGGCGCATCAGCCACAACGCGCAGCCGGTGGCCATCTCCTGGATCGGCAGACCGATCGTGGTGAGTCCGGGACCCCACCAGGAGAACCCCGGCTCGTCACCGAACCCGATCACGGACAGGTCCCTGGGCACTTTCACGCCCTGCCCGGACAGTTCCTCGAGGACTCCCCGGGTGAGCTGGATCGATCCCAGAACGAGCGCGGTGGGAGCGTCCCGGCCCTTCAGCAGTCGGCGTACCGCCTGACGGCCGTGGTCCACGGACGAGGGTGGGCCCAGCTCCGTGCGCCCGGCGTCGTCCGGCAGGCCGCCCTCGCGCAGGGCGCTGCGGAAGCCACGCAGACGCTCCGCGCCTGTGGGCAGTTCCTCGGGGCCGCCCATGTACGCGATACGCGTGTGGCCCTGGGCTACGAGGTGGGCCGTGGCCTGGCGCAGCGCCTCGTGGTCGTCCACTCCGAACCACTGGGAGCCGAGCGAGGGGTGGCGGCGCAGCAGCTGCAGGTGCGGCACCGTGCGCAGGAGCTTGACCGAGTCGCTGTGCGGGCGCGCGGTGGGCACGATGATGACGCCTGCCACCCGGGTCGCGGACAGCTCCCGCAGATGGCGAAGCTCCACCATCCGGTCGTCGTCGGTCTCCGCGAGCATCAGCTGGAAGCCCTCGGCCTCCATGTTCTTGGACAGCTCGTGCGCGATGGTCGAGTAGAAGCTGTTGCGGATGTCCGGGATCACCAGCGCGACCACGTTGCTGGACGCGCCGCGCATCATCCGGGCCGCGCGGTTGCCGACGTACCCCATCTCGGAAGCGGCCTGGCGGACCTTGAACTTGGTCTCCTCGCTGATGCGGGAATCGTCGGCGAGCGCCCGGCCGACCGTAGAGACGGAGACTCCGAGGCGTTCCGCGATGTCTTTGGTCGTGATCACGTAAGAGCCCCCTCGAGCTGACTGATCCCGTGCCGTCACTTTCCGTGTGCCAACGATAGCGCTTGTGTTGCGCTCCGCAGTCAAGTGGAAGGGGTCGCGGGGTTGATCGTCCTTCGCGTGCTAACGTTAGCATTGCTGGATGGGTCGTGCAGCCGTCTGCGGCTGCCTAGCTGCGGAGGTTTCCGTGCGGATCATCAGGTATGCCGTCGGCGGCGTGCGTCACTACGGAGAACTCGTATCCGGTGACGTCGGGATCGCGAGATTCGAGGGGGATCCCTTCACCGGGCTGTCCCCCACCGGGCATGTCGACGAAATCGGCGACGTAGCCATTCTCCCGCCGCTCGAGCGGCCCCGAATCTTCGGTTTCGCCTACAACTACGCCTCACACATCGACGAGACCGATCGTGAGGTCCCGGAAGTGCCCGTGTGCTTTATGAAGCCAAGTACCGCGGTGATAGGCCCGGATGACGCCATCGTCTATCCGGCGGATGGTGAACTGATCCATTTCGAAGGCGAGTTGGTCGTCGTCATCGGAAAGGAAGCCCGTCATGTGAAGCCCTCGGAGGCCCACGAGTACATCCTCGGCTATACGTGCGGCAATGACGTCAGCGACCGCATCATCCAGCGCCGGGAAAGCGCCTTCGGCACCCTTCTGATCGGTAAGGGGCAGGACACCTTCGCTCCCCTCGGACCGGTCGTCGCGACCGAACTCGACCCCTCGGCGCTGGCTCTGACGACCCGTGTGAACGGCGCCGTCACGCAGTCGGCGAGCACGGCCGACCTGCTGCTCGCCGTTCCCGACATCGTCAGCTACCTCAGCCGCTACCTGACGCTGCTGCCCGGAGACGCGATCATGACGGGCACGCCGTCCGGCGTCGGGCCGATCCGTCCCGGAGACGTGGTCGAGGTGGAGATCGAGGGCATCGGCGTTCTGCGCAACCCTGTGGTGGCCGAGAGCCTCTGACTCAGGACGCCCGTCGGGGCCTGCACACCGCCAGGCGGTGTGCAGGCCCCGTGGAATGTCGGCGGTGTGTCCCCGCGCCCCGTAAGGAGCGTGGGGCTGTGACATGTGCGGCTCCGCCGCGTGAACCCGCGGGCCGGCCCCCACCGGCC